>CAZWED010000071.1:0-9825 GCA_964632645.1 uncultured Ferrimonas sp.
CAACGGCGAGGTGGTGACCGGTGACGGTTCCGCCAACGCCACCGCGTCACTGGGCAAAGGCACCCTCAGTGTCTGGGAAGTGCACGGCGCCAACGGCACCGAATAGCCCTCCAGATATGCGCAAGCCGCCCTTCCGGGCGGCTTTTTTGTCTGCGGCGGGCGCCATCCCCCATCAGGTCCGGCTGCCCTCCAGCAGCACCAGTACCCGCTGCAACTGCGGCAGGTGTTCACTGCCGGGTGGATGAACCAGGGAGAAGCGGCGCCGGATCGCCTGCGGCAGCAACACCTCGGCGATCCGCCCCTGCCTCAGCGCATCCCCGCAAGCCAGGCGGGACACCAGGGAGAGGCCGAGTCCCACCTCCACCGCCCGCACCACCGCCTCCAGCTGCCCCAGTTCCAAAACCACCTGGAAGCGGGCCAGACGCGGTGCCAGATGGTGGTCGAACTGCTCCCGACTGCCGGAGTGCACCTCACGGAGCACCCAGTGCTGGCCATCCAGATCCGCCCAGTCCACCGACTCACCGGCCAGGGGATGTGACACCGGCGCCACCACCACCATCTCATCGTCACGCCACAGGTGGCGCACCAGTTCGGCGTGGATGCTCTCACTCTCCACCAGCGCCAGGTCCAGCCGCCGCTCCGCCAGCTGGTTCTGCAACTGATAACTGTTGGCCAGGGTTACCGCCGGCAACGGCCAGTCCGACGGCCAGTGATGAGCCAGCAGCGCCGGCAACAGGTAATTGCCGATGGTGGCACTGGCCCCCAGCCGCAACGGCGTGGCACTGGTGCCGCTCTGGAACAGCGCCAAAACGCCCTGCTCCCGCGCCAGCAACTCTTCCGCCATCGGCAACAACTGACGCCCCTGGGTGTTCAGCACCAGTCGCTGGGCGCGCCGCTCGAACAGCGCCACCCCCAGTTGCTCTTCAAGGGATTTGATCGCCTGGGAGACCGCGCCGCGGGTGAGATAGAGCGCCTCGGCGCTGTGTCCCAGGTTGCCGCTATGGGCTACCGAGACAAAGATGCGCAGCTGTCGGAGGGAGAGGTCGGCCATTTAGTTTCTCTATATGGCATATGAAATATCATTCGATATTATTAAACACAGAGTGCGGGCACAATAGCGCCATCTCAGAAGGAGTCGAACCATGTCTCTTGCCGAAAAATTCAACCGCATTCCCACTCCCCTGGCCGGACTGGCCCTGGGGATCGCCAGCCTCGGGCTCTGCCTGGATGGCCGCTTCGGTGCCGCAGGCACTCTGCAGTACAGCGCCGCCGCCATCAGCGGTGTGCTGCTGCTGGCCCTGCTGATCAAGTTTGTGCTGAACCCGGGCCAACTCAAGCTGGACGTCGCCCACGCCGTGGTCGGCAGCGTGATCCCCACGTTTGCCATGGCCACCATGGTGATCTCCACCAGCCTCTACCGCTTTATGCCCTTCCACGGCCAACTGCTGTGGTTGGTGGCGGTGGCGCTGCATCTGGCACTGCTGTTGGGTTTCCTCTACCACCGTGCCAAAGAGCCGGGTTGGCACCACATGGTACCCAGCTGGTTTGTGCCGCCGGTGGGCATCATCGTCGCGGCCGTCACCTGTCCCAGTGACGCGGTGAAACCGCTGGCCACTGTGCTGCTCTACGGCGGTATGATCGCCTACGCCATCATGCTGCCGCTGATGCTCTATCGCCTGATCTTCCACACCAAGGTGCCGGATCCGGCCAAGCCGACAATCGCCATTATGGCCGCGCCGGCGAGCCTGTCCCTGGCGGGTTACCTGAACCTGGTGAGCGAGCCGTCCGCGCTGGTGGTGGCACTGTTGCTGGGCATCGCCCTGCTGATGACCGCGCTGATCTACCTGGCGTTCTTCCACCTGATGCGCCTGCCGTTCAGCCCGGGTTACGCGGCGTTCACCTTCCCCATGGTGATCGGCGCCACCGCCCTGTACCAGTGCGCCAAGCTGTTCGAGCACTGGGGCCTGAGCCAGCACACCCTGCTGCACCGCCTGGCCGATGGCGAACTGCTGGTGGCCACCGCCGTGGTCAGCTACGTGGCCCTGCGCTACCTGATCGCCTACTGGCCGAAAGCGCCGGCCACCCCCACCGCCGTCAGCCAGTAAGACGACGCAACCCATAAAAAAAGGCCGCCCACCGGGCGGCCTTTTTCGTATCCCTGTCGAATTACTTCAGGGTAACGCGGGCAAATTTGCGCTTGCCCACCTGGTACACCGCGGTGCCGACTGCCGGCACCAGCTTGGTGTCTTCAATCTTTTCACCGTCGATCTTGGCACCACCTTGCTTGATCATCCGCATGGCGTCAGAGGTGGTGTTGACCAGGCCCGCTTCCTTCAGCAGGTTGGCAATGGCGATACCGGCCTCAAACTCAAACTCCGGCATCTCATCCGGGATGGCGTTGTTGGCGAAGCGGTTGATGAAGTCCTGATGCGCGGCTTCGGCAGCGGCCTCGTCATGGAAACGGGCGATGATCTCCTTGGCCAGGGCGATCTTCACATCGCGCGGGTTGGCACCGGCGGCGATGTCGGCCTTGAACTGTTCAATCTCCTCGAGCGGACGGAAAGAGAGCAGCTCGTAGTAGTTCCACATCAGGTCATCGGAGATGGACATGATCTTGCCGAACATCTCGCTGGGCGCGTCCGACACGCCGATGTAGTTGTTGGCCGACTTGGACATCTTCTTCACACCGTCCAGGCCCACCAGCAGCGGCATGGTGATCACCACCTGCGGAGACTGACCGGCGTCTTTCTGCAGCTCACGACCCATCAGCAGGTTGAACTTCTGATCGGTGCCGCCCAGTTCGATGTCCGCTTCCAGCGCCACGGAATCATGGCCCTGCAGCAGCGGATACATAAACTCGTGGATGGCGATGGACTGGCCGCTGGCGAAACGCTTCTTGAAGTCGTCACGCTCCAGCATGCGGGCAACGGTCTGCTGGGCCGCCAGGCGCAGCATCCCCTCGGCGCCGAGGTCACCCAGCCAGGAGGAGTTGAACTCGATGCGGGTCTTGGCCGGATCCAGGATCTTGAACACCTGCTCCTTATAGGTCTCGGCGTTGGCCAGCACCTGCTCGCGGGTCAGCGGCGGACGGGTGGTGTTTTTGCCGGACGGGTCACCCACCATGCCGGTGAAGTCACCGATCAGGAAGATCACCTCGTGACCCAGTTCCTGGAACTGGCGCAGTTTATTGAGGATCACGGTGTGACCCAGATGGATATCCGGGGCCGTCGGATCAGCACCAAGCTTCACCCGCAGAGGGCGACCCAGCTTCAGCTTCGCAACCAGCTCCTCTTCCACCAGGATCTCATCGGTTCCGCGGCAGATCTCGGCCAGGGCCTTGTCCAAATCAGTCATACAACATTCCGCTCGGTTTGAATCTATTAGGAAAGCGGATAATGTTACTGGTTAGCACCCATAAATAAAAGGGTGTAGCATAGCGCCGCCCAGCCCTCTGGGACTCCAGTATTTCCGACGGTTGAGAATTAAGGAAAGTGTCTCGAAAATCGAGCCGTTCAATGGTTAAATCCGCCCCCGATTCCGCCGCATTGCCGGCCCGGTTGTGGCACCTGTTTCATACCCTTCCCGGCCTGCACCGGGGATTGATCGTTACGGTCACCCTGCTGATGGCCATCGTACTGATGCTGCCGTCCGGCCAGAGCCTTGCCGCCCGTCACAGTGACCCCATCGCCGTGGCCGTTCGCCACCCTTTGCCGCTCTCCCTGCCCACCCCCGCCCAAAGCGTCGCGGCGCCGGAGCTGGACTGGCAGCGATTCGAAGTGCAGTCCGGTGACAGCCTGGCCAGGCTGTTTGACCGGGCGGGCCTCTCACCCCAGACGCTGTACGCCATCAGTCAGCTGCCCGAAGCGGGCAAGGCACTGACCCGCATCATGCCGGGCCAGGTGATAGCGCTGGGGTTTGCCGATGGCCAGCTGGCAGAGCTGAGCTACCAGATGGACAGTCAGCGCACCCTGCGGGTCGCTTCCGATGGCGATGGCTTCAAGGAGCAGATGGAAGAGAAGGCGATCGAAAAACGCCAGGCCTTCGCCAGTGCCGCCATCACCTCCAACTTCTGGAACGCCGCCGTGGATGCCGGACTGTCGGCCAACCAGACCATGCGGCTGGCCGAGATCTTCGGCTGGGACGTCGACTTCGCCCTGGACATCCGGGCCGGGGACCACTTCGCGGTGATTTACGAACAGGACTACATCGACGGCCAGTACGTCGGCGACGGCGACATCCTGGTGGCCGAATTCAGCAACCAGGGGGAAACCTTCCGGGCGGTGCGCTACAGCGACGGCAACTACTACGACGACAAGGGCAACGCCATGCGCAAGGCGTTCCTGCGGGCGCCGGTGCAGTTCAACTACGTCAGCTCCAACTTCAATCCCCGCCGCCTGCATCCGGTGACCGGAAAAGTGCGTCCCCACCGTGGCACCGATTACGTGGCGCCGGTGGGCACCCCGATCATGGCCGCCGGTGACGGCACGGTGATCGCCTCCGCCTACAACAACCTGAATGGTCACTACGTGTTCATCCAGCATTCCAACACCTACGTCACCAAGTACCTGCACCTGTCCAAGCGCCAGGTGCGCAAAGGGCAGCGGGTTCGCCAGGGGCAGACCATCGGCAAGCTGGGTGGCACCGGACGGGTTACCGGCCCGCACCTGCACTACGAGTTCCTGGTCAACGGCGTGCATCGCAATCCGCGAACCGTCAAACTGCCGGAATCGCGGCCGATCGCCAGCAGCGAGCGCGCCGCCTTCGAAGCGCTTGCCAGTGACCGCCTGGCCCAGCTCGCCCACCGTCAACACATTATGCTGGCGATGGGCACCCCCACTGCCGAGTAAGGAGCTCCGCATGACCTACTGCATCGGCCTGATGTCCGGCACCTCCATGGACGGCATTGACGCCGCCCTGGTGGCGTTCGACCATCAGGGTCAGCCCAGCCTGAAAGCGCACCACAGCATCGAGATCCCGCCGCCGCTGCTGGCCGAGCTGCACCGGTTGTGCACCCCGCACGACAAGGAGATCGACCGCATGGGGCGGGCTGACCGGGCGATCGCCCTGGCGTTTGCCGAAGCGGTGCACACGCTGCTGGCGGTGGCGGGACTGAGCCCCGGCGAGATCGCCGCCATCGGCAGCCACGGCCAGACGGTGCGCCACATGCCGGACGGGCCCCACGCCTTCACCCTGCAGCTCGGCTGTCCCAGCACCCTGGCGGTGGCAACCGGCATCGACGTGGTGGCGGATTTCCGTCGCAAGGACATCGCTCTGGGCGGCCAGGGCGCGCCGCTGGTGCCCGCCTTTCACCAGGCCCTGTTTGCCGGCCCGACCCCGCGCTTTATCCTCAACATCGGCGGCATCGCCAACCTCACCTGCCTGCCCGGTGACAAGAGCGCGGTGATGGGGTTCGACACCGGCCCGGGCAACACCCTGATGGACGCCTGGGCGCGGGAGCGGTTTAACCAGCCCTTTGATGACGATGGCGCCATCGCCGCCTCCGGCAAGGTCAACGACGCGCTGCTGGCGCGGCTGTTGAGCCACCCCTACTTTGCCCAGCCGGCGCCGAAGAGCACCGGCCGCGAGCTGTTTAACGCCAGCTGGTTATGGGGCCATCTGGAAACCGACGCCAACCTGCCTGCCCAGGATGTGATGGCTACCCTGCTGGCGCTGACCGTCCAGACCATCGCTGCCGGCGTGCGCCAGCATGCGCAGCAGGGGGAGCTGTACCTGTGCGGCGGCGGCGCCTTTAACAGCGAGTTGCGCCGCACCCTGCAGGCCGCCCTGCCGGATTTCACCATCGACACCACCGAAGCGCTGGGACTGCCACCCAAGTGGGTGGAGGCGACCGCCTTTGCCTGGCTGGCCTGGCGCCACCTCAAGGGGCTGCCCGGCAACCTGCCGGCCGTAACCGGCGCCAGCCGGGAAGCGGTACTGGGCGGCTGGTATCCGGCGCAATAACGCGAAACGGGAGCCCTGGGCTCCCGTTTTTTGTTGTGCCTGCCCGGCGCTCACCACAGGGCCTGGCGCAGCCAGCTCATCCCCAGCATCACCGCAATCAGCCACAGGATAGGCATCCGGCGCAGGCGCAGCAGGCCAAACCCCAGCAGCGCCATTGCCATATCGACGCCATCCAGCACCGCACTGACCAGCACCGGCTGGTACAGCGCACTCAGCAGCAGCCCCACCACCGACGCGTTGATCGCGGCTGCCGCCCCCGCCACCCGGGGACGCGCCGCCAGGGTTTCCCAGCCCGGATAGAGCACCAGAACCAACAGCAGGCCCGGCAGAAAGAGCGCCAGAGTCGCCACCGCCGCACCCAGCAGCGGGTGTTGCGGGGTCAGATCCGCGCCGAGAAACGACGCCAGCGTAAACATCGGGCCGGGCACCGCCTGGGCAGCCGCGTAGCCGGTGAGGAAACGGTCCGGCGGGATCAGGCTGCCGGTGGTTTCCTGCAGCAGCGGCAGCACCACGTGCCCACCGCCAAACACCAGCGCCCCGGCCTGGAAGAAATCCGCATAAAGGCGATGCCAGGTGTCGGCGGCTGGCCACAACGCCACAAGGGTCGCCACCAACAGCAGCCCCAAAGGCCCCCAGGGTACTGTGGCCCGCGGGCTGGAGCCGGCCGTGGCCGGCGCGGCAGACCGCAGGGCACCGGCCAGAGCCGCGCCGGCCAACACCAGCAGCTGGGTGGTCAACCCGGGCCAGCACACCAGCAGCACCGCACTCAACGCCGCCAGCACCCGATGACCCGCCGTTTGGCAGAAGCTTCGCCCCATGCCCAGCACCGCGTCGGCCACCACCACCACCGCCAACAGCTTAAGGCCGTGCATCGTCGCGGCCACGATGGGCTGGTCGAGAAACCCGACGCTCAGGGTGGCCAGCAGGTAGAGCAGCACAAAGGAGGGCAGAGTAAAACCGAGAAAGGCCGCCAGGGCTCCGCCAATCCCGGCGCGACGATAACCCAGGGCAAAACCGATCTGGCTTGAGCCGGGCCCGGGCAGAAACTGGGACAGGGCCACCAGCCGGCCATACTCCTCGTCATTCAGCCAGCGCGCCTGTTCGACGAAGGCTTTGCGGAAATAACCGATGTGGGCCGCCGGGCCACCGAAGCTGACCATGCCCATCATCAAAAACCGCGTAAATACCGTCCAGATCCGCTTCACTTCAGGTCACATTCCGCTGATAAGTCAGGCCATTGTATCCCGTTGCATGACCGGGTAATGACGCTTCCGTTGCCGAGTTTTCACCCGTGACTGTAATAACTCTGTTTACCTCACAGTAACCGACCTGAGATCAACGCCATACTGACGGCCATCAAAGGGAGGGGATCCGTGTTCGATACGCTGCTGGTGTTCAACATCTACCTGTTTTATGGATTGGTGTTCTTTACCATCGGCTCGGTGATCGCCTTTCGCAACCTGCGCCTCAGTCAACTGGCCATCGCCTCCGCCCTGCCCGCCCTCGCCGCCTTCGGTTTTGTTCACGCCTTTCACGAATGGTCGGAACTCTACCTGCAGTTGATGGGGCCCTATACCCCGATGATCTGGTACTCGGAGATGAAGATCCTGCGGGTGCTGAAACTCTGGGTCTCCTTCCTTGCCCTGGCCTGGTTTGCCTGGAAGATGCTGGTGATCACCGACTTTGCCCGCAAACCCTGGGCCCTGGCCGGTCTGGCGCTGGCCCAGGGTGCCTTTCTCATGCACCTGGCGGCCAGCTATCCGCTGATGCCACTGGATGATTTTCTGCGCCTGGCCGCCACCCTGATCCGCTGGATCTTCGGCCTGGGTGCCAGCGTGGTGGCCGGTCTGGGCATGATCTATTACGCCCGCCAGCAATATCGGGAACGTCGGCTGGCGGGCCACTATTTCGGCTACTGCGGCGTCGCCCTGATCGCTTACGGCCTGGCCGCCGGCCTGCTGTCAACAAAGGCGGGCCTCTGGGTGCCGGTGCTTCGCACCCTGTGCGCCTTTGCCATTCTGGTGACCCTCTATCAGGCGCTGAAGATCTTCGATCGGGAGCGGGAAGCGCAGATCGAGGCCCAGCAGCGCCAGCTGTTGCTGGGCGAGAAGATGCGCGCCATGGGCGAGCTGGCCTCCGGCATCGCCCACGAGATTAAGACGCCACTGAGCTACGCCACCCTGGGGGTGGATCTGCTGGAGAAGCAGTTGCCTGCGGAGGAACGACTGCAACACCAGTTGAACCGCATCCGCAAAGGGCTGGACCGCGCCACCCACATCGCGCAGGAGGTGCTGCATTTTGCCCGCCGCTCCCCCCAGCCGATGCAACCGGTGGCTCTGGACAAGGTGATCCACTCTGCCCTTGAGCTGATGGGGCACCGCCTGAAACCGTTCACCATCCACCGCAATCTTGCCCCGCAACTGACCGTCGTGGGCGACCCCGTCAAGCTGGAGGAGGTGCTGATCAACCTGATCAGCAACGCCATCGACGCCAGCCGCGAGGAGCGTCGGCTGGAGATCCACAGCGAGGCGATGGGCGACAGGGTGTTGCTCCACATCCGCGATTACGGCGGCGGCATTCCCGAAGCGCAACAGAGCGCCTGCCTGCGCCCCTTCCACACCACCAAACCCAATGGCACCGGGCTGGGGCTGGCCATCAGCCAACAGATCATTCAGCAACACCAGGGCGAACTCAGCCTGCATAACTGGTTGCATGGCCTGTGTGTCACCATCACGTTACCGAGGAGTCCGCAATGAACCTCAACATCCTGTTGGCCGAAGACGATACCGAACTGCGACTGGCCCTGGAGGAGGCACTGACCCTGGAGGGGATGCAGGTGTGCGCCTGCGACAGCGCGGAAACCGCCATTGATGCGGCCGAATCCCAGGGGTTTGATGTGGCGATTCTGGACCTGGTGATGCCCGGACTCAGTGGCGTCGAGGCGATCGCCAACCTGCGTCGTCTCCAGCCCGGCATGGGGGTGATCATCACCACCGCGTTTGCCACGGTGGACACCGCGGTCGACGCCATGAAGAAGGGGGCGGATGAGTTTCTCGCCAAGCCGTTCAACCTCGCCACACTGGCCACCACGGTGCGTCGGGTTAACGCCCAGCGCCAACCCCAGCCAAAGCTGGCGGATGAAGCCGCGGATAAGGTGTTCTCCGCCCTCTCCAACCCCATCCGACGGCAGGCGTTACTGCAGTTGGTGCGCCATCGCCAGTTGCGCTTTATGGATCTCTGCCGCCTGGTGGGCGTGGCGGACCACACCAAGTTCAACTTCCATATGCGCCAGCTCAAGCAGAGCGGATTGATCCAGCAGAATGTGAACAAGCTCTACTTTCTGACAACTGAGGGACAGCCAATGTGTCACTTTCTGCTGCAGGAGGACCCGGAGCAAATCAAATAAAATCATGAAGTTAACCCGGTCCCGATAAGCGGGATTCACAGCCTGCGCCGCTGGGGGAATTCCCCTTATCTGGCCGCCCTCCTTGCGCCTTCAGATACTGATCCTGCCAAGAAAAAGACGCACAGAGCGTCGCAGGAGATGATGATGAAAGCCTTCCGCAAAACCACACTGGTTCTGATGATGAGCGCCGCCGCCATGGTGGGGTGCAGCAGTGACAACGACAAGGGGCCGACCGAGCCGCCCCCGCCGCCCGAGAACACGCCGCCGGTAGCGGGCGACGCCACCCGCATGACCGACAGCAACCGGGCGCTGACCATCAACCCGATGCTGCACGCCAGTGATGAGGATCAGGACGACATCCTGACCCTGGTCAGTGCCACCAGCGAACACGGCGCGGTCACCCTTGAGGCCGATCGCCTCCTCTTTGACCCCAAAGGGTTTGTTGGCGAGGCCGCCAT
>CAZWED010000071.1:9835-12738 GCA_964632645.1 uncultured Ferrimonas sp.
ACCGGTGTCGGCCCACCCACGGGGACCGTGGAGACCGTCAGCGACGGCACCGACCAAGCCAGTGGCACCCTCACCGTCACCGTGGCGCAAGCGATCTACGCCGGCAGCCAGAGCTGCCTGGGCTGCCACAGCAACCCGGCACTGGGCGACATGAGCAGCCACCAGCTGCACGGCCACAACTTTAAGATCATGAAGATCGCCGATGATCAGGTACCGACGTTCCCCTACACCGACGTCAGCGGTGCGCTGGAACAGATCGACAACGACGGCAATCCCACCGACAACACCCTGGGCGCCCCGCAAACCTACGCGGACGTCACCTACACCTCCGGGGGCTACGGTTGGAAACTGCGCTGGATGGACAAGGACGGCTACCTGGTGACCGGCGCACAGGCCCAGTACAACCTCCATGCCGAAGCGCTGGGGCTGGATGACCAGATCATGGTCAACTACAACGCCGGCTCCGTGGACAAACCCTGGGATTGCGGCCACTGCCACACCACCGGCTGGAAACCCTTTGACGAGACCCTCAATCCGCAAAAGCAGGACGACCTGCCCGGCATCTCCGGCACCTTCGTGGCGGCTGGCGTGCAGTGTGAAAGCTGTCACGGTGCCGGCATGGCCCACACCCAGGCCCCCAGCACCGAGAACATCACCCGCAATGCGGTACCTCGTTTGACCGCCGACCTGCAAAGCGAAGGGATGGGTTACGGACAGCCGGTCCACTGCGCCGAGTGTCACACCCGTGACGGCGACCGCAACCATAAGAACGGCTTCCAGAGCAGCTTTAACAAAGCGTTCCCGGACGGCCCGGAATACGGCGCCCGTGTGATGGTTCGCAGCGGCCTGCCGCGCCACCACCAGACCCACGATGAGCTGATGGCGATCCACCCCGACAGCGGTGAGATCACCGGTAAGCACTACATCAAGTTCCCGATCTACTACGGTGCCGAGAACGCCTGTGCAGTATGCCACGAGCCCCACAAGTCCACCGTGAATCAGGATGAAGCGATCCACCAGGGCGCGGTGAAGGCCTGTACCGACTGCCACTCCGGCGACCACGCCAAGGGGTTCAACTCCGCCCTGCACGCCAACTTCGACTGCATCACCTGCCACATGCCGGAAGTGGTGAAGAACGGCACCTCAGGCAACGTGACCGGAGAGGGCACGCCGACCAAAGAGAAGCGTGGCGACATCCGCATCCACACCTTTGCCATCGACCTCTACAACGTCAACGGGCAGCTGCAGGACGCGGAAGCCAAAGACACCTTCATGTATCCCTACCTGCAGCAGAAGTTTGCCTGTGGCCAGTGTCATGCGGAAGCCGACGACTACGCCGGTAAGCTGATGCAGAACCACGGCGGCAAGATGCACAACTGAGTGAGGCGTTAATCCCTCCCTGCAACAAAAAAGCGGCCCAAACGGGCCGCTTTTCTTTGTCAGCCCTGCCCCATTACCGATGGGCGTGGCCTTCTACCTCTGCGGGTCAGGGCGTTCCTTACCGTCCGGAGACGATCATTTCAGGGTTACGCTGCCGTTGACCGCTTCCAGGCTCAGGCCACCGGAGCCGCCCTCAAGCAGGGTAAAGCCGCCGGTCTCCCGCACCCGGATGTCACCGGAACCGTCATCCACCGTGACCATCCCGGCCACCGATTCCACCACCATGCTGCCGGAGCCGTCCTCAATACGAACCTGCCCCGCCACATCACGAACCTGCAGTTCGCCGGAACCGTCGTCCACGTCGAGGTCGCCGCCGATGCGGCTCACCTGCAGATCACCAGAGCCGTCCTCAATGGTGACGTTACCGCGGATCCCCTCCACCCAGGCGTCGCCGGAACCGTCCACCAGAGCCAACTGCTGGCCACCGTCAATGGTCAAGTCGCCGCTGCCGTCGTTGATGTTGAGCGCTCCGGTCATGCCGTGTACGGTCAGCTCACCGCTGCCGTCTTCCACCGCCAGCGCCAGCGCTGCCGGCACCCGCACCACCATGTCGATGCGGGGCGAATCGCTCCAGCAGCCGGACGCGTTGTGCTGTGTGGCGGTGAGGATGGCCACGTCGCCCCGACGGGTCAGACTGAGTTCGTGCTCGTCCGCCCCGGGGCCGGAGGAGAACAACGCGGCCTCAACCGCGATGCTGTCGCGCCCCGCCTCGCCGATGATCTGAAGCTTGCCCGACTCGGCCTCGATCTGCAGAGCATTGAGGCCGGCCGCCGCCAGTTGCAAAGACTGTTTTGTCTCAAAATCGGCGCTGCTGCAGGCCATGCCGTCTACGTGGATCACGCAGCCGGAGAGCAACAGGGGCAGAATCATTACGCTGTGGCGGAGGGTCATAACGGTGTCCTTACTGGTCAAAAATAGCCATTCCCGAAAGCGGCGATAACGCCACCTTTCACAAAGTGACGAAGAGTTAGCAAACTGCGAGCCAATTAGAATTTATCTTTGTTAATCATAAACTTGAACCATTTACAGATTCGAGCCAATAGGGGTTAACCCTAACCCTTGGCGAATTTCGCCACCGCACCTGAAGACGGCGCGGCCTCCACCGCCACCTCTGCAGGCCGACGCCGGGCCTCCCGGCGGGCCCGCAGCATCAGCAGGGCCGGCGTCAGCACCAGCGTCAACAGAGTGGCAAACGCCAGGCCGCCCGCTACGGTTGTCGCCAGCTGGCTCCACCACTGGGTCGACGGCCCACCCACCTGCACCACCCGATGGATCAGGTCGATGTTGGTCTCCAGTACCATAGGCATCAGGCCGAGAATGGTGGTGATGGTGGTCAGCATCACCGGCCTCAGACGTTGGGCTCCGGTACGAAGGATCGCCTCCCGGGCGTCCATCCCCTGGGCCCGCAGCACGTTGTAGGTGTCGATCAGCACGATGTTGTTGTTCACCACGACGCCCGCGAG
>CAZWED010000072.1:0-12686 GCA_964632645.1 uncultured Ferrimonas sp.
CAGATCGCCATTGTTCGCCCCGGTCCGATCCAGGGGGACATGGTGCACCCCTATCTGAAACGGCGGCATGGGCTGGAACCGGTCAGCTACCCCAGTGACGCGGTGCGCGCGGTGTTGGAGCGCACCCTCGGGGTGCCGATTTTCCAGGAGCAGGTGATCAAGCTGGCGATGGTGGCGGCCGGTTTCTCCGGTGGTGAGGCGGACCAGCTGCGCCGGGCGATGGCCAGCTGGAAGCGCCACGGCGAGCTGGAAAAGTTCGAACGCAAGCTCAAGAGCGGGATGGCGGAGCGGGGCTACAGCGCGGCGTTTGCCGACCAGATCTTCCGCCAGATCCAGGGGTTTGGGGAGTACGGCTTTCCCGAGTCCCACTCCGCCAGTTTTGCCCTGCTGGCCTACGCTTCCGCCTGGCTCAAATACCACTATCCGGTGGCGTTTACCTGCGCCCTGCTCAACAGTCAGCCGATGGGGTTTTATACCCCCTCACAGCTGGTTCAGGACCTGCAGCGTCATGGCGGCAGGGTCCGTCCGGTGTCGGTCAACCACAGTGTGTGGGATCACCAGGTGGAAGCGGACGGGGAGGGGGATGAGAAAGCGATGGTGCTCCGTCTGGGCTTGCGTCTGGTTAAGGGGTTGAGTCAGCGCGCTGCCGAATCCTTGGTCCGGGCACGGCCTGCGAGCGGCTTTGTCTCGGTGCACCAGCTGGTCAAAACCGCCGGGCTGGACCGGGGCGCCCTGGAAGCGCTGGCCGCCGCCAATGCGCTGGCGGATCTGGCCGGGCACCGGCATCAGGCCCGCTGGCTGTTGGCGGGGGAGGCGCAGCAACTGCCCCTGTTTGCCGATTGCGAAACCGGCACCCGGGTCAGCCTGGATGCTCCGGCGGAGTCGGAATCGATCCTGGCGGACTACCAGCAGTTGGGGCTGAGCCTTGGTCGCCACCCCCTGAGTCTGCTGCGGGAGGAGGGCGCCCTGGCACGCTGCCTGACCGCGGCGGACCTGCAGGGCTGTCGCCACGGTCAGCTGGTGCAGCTGGCGGGGCTGGTGGTGGGGCGGCAGCGTCCGGGCACCGCTTCGGGGGTCACATTCATCACCCTGGAGGATGAAACCGGCAACGCCAACGTGGTGGTCTGGGCGGACACCGCCCGGGCCCAGCGGCAGCCCTACCTGACCGCACGCCTGCTGAAGGTCAGCGGGATTTTGGAGCGGGAAGGGGAGGTGATCCACGTGATAGCGGGCCGACTGGAGGACTGGACGGAGCGGGTCCAGCGCTTGCTGGTGCGCTCCCGGGACTTTCGATGACCGCCGATGCCAGGGCGGTGATCCATCTTCGCGGGCTGCGCGTAACTCTCATAGAAGTCAGGATGCCGGGCCTTGAGCCTCTATCCTCGCACAGCCAACTCACCCGGCAGACTGACTTCGCCCCGCTTCCTTGTTGAACCCTCTGGCCGCCGCTCTGGCGGCATTTTTTTTGGGTGCGCCCGCGTGTCGGCGGCACATTGCGCCTTGCTTTAGGCTGGGAAATCACGGAATGATGGAGCCACTCACCAGGAAGGAGCCCCGTTTTGTCCATGGAAACCCTGATGCTGGATTGCCCGGACGGGCAGCGGATCCAGGCCATGCTCTATCGCCCATCCGGCCCGTTGCGGGGGAGTGTGCTGATCGCCCCGGCCCTGGGCGTCTCCCAGCGTTTCTATCGTCATCTGGCGAGCTTTCTCGCGACTCAGGGTCTGCAAGTGTTGAGCCTGGATTACCGTGGGGTCGGGGCGTCCCCCCTGAACACCCCTAAGGCGAGTCGGGTGGGGCTGTTGGACTGGGCGGAGCAGGATCTGGCAACCGGCCTGGCGGCACTGTCGGCGCGGACGGGAGAGCAACCCCTGTACTGGCTGGGGCACAGCTTTGGCGGCCAGGCTCTGGCGCTGGTGCCGGGCCATGAGCGGGTGAACGGCGCGGTAACGGTGGCCAGCTCGGTGCCCTATTGGCGCCATTATGGGTCCCGGGCGCTGGGCATGTGGGCGTTCTGGCATCTGTTGGCCCCGGCGTTAAGCGTGGGGCAGCGCTTTCCGGCCCGGCGGCTGGGGTTGTCCCGTGGGGATCTGCCCAGCGGCCTTATTCGCCAATGGGCGCGCTGGGGACGGCGTCGGGATTACCTGTTTTGTCCCAGTCACCGGTTGAACCTGACCGCCTATCAACACTTCGATAAGCCGATGCGCCATTACGGCTTCGGCGATGACCGCTACGCGCCCCCCGCTGCGGTGCGGGATCTGGCTGCGCGCTATCCTGCCGCGCCGTCGGACGTGGTGATCATTGAGGGGGCCCGCCTGAGCGCACTGGGGGGCGTCGGCCATTTCAGCTTTTTCGAGCCGCACCGGGAGTCCACGCTGTGGCAGGAGCTGCTCGATTACCTGCAGGGGTTGTCGGAATAACAAAAGCGGGCCACCAGGGCCCGCTTTTGTTACGGCAGGATGATGTGGGGAATGAACCGTGACAGGTCCTGGGTGATGCGGCTGCGATCCTCCCGGATGGAGATGCCGCAGGCGTGATCGCCCACCAGCCACGAGCCGATCAGCGCGTGGTCATCGCCAAACTTGGGCAGGGGATGGTAGGCCTGGTAGATCACGCCCTCTTCGCCGTAGGCGCCGTCGGAGGCTTCCACCACCTTGCCCCCTTCCAGTATCTCGATGTTGGCACCTTCCCGGGAGTAGATCGGTTTTTTCACCAACCGGGATTCGGTGCACTTGTCCAGATGGTCCGGAAAATAGGCCGGCAACAGGTTGGGGTGGTTTGGATGGTTGTGCCACAGCACCGGCAGGATCGCCTTGTTGGACAGAATTGACTTCCAGGCCGGCTCCAGCCAGCGCACATTGGCTTTTTGCAGGTACTGGCCGAACTCCTCCCGCAGCATGAACTCCCAGGGGTACAGCTTGAAGCAGGCACGAATGATCTCGCCGTCCGGGTCGACAAACTGCTGGTGTTTGGACAGGCCGATCTGCTCAATGGCGGTGTAGCGGGTCTCAATGCCGGCCTCTTCGGCACAGTCTGCCAGATACTGCACCGTGCCCCGATCCTCATCACTCTCTTCACAGCTGGCAAAGTGGAGCGGAACCGGGGGCCACTGCTGCTTGAGCTCGGCAAAGCGGGCGGTCAGCGCTTCCTGAATGCTGTTGAACTGGTCACTGCCCTCGGCCAGGGTGCCGTCCTTCAGTCGATCATCCAGCCAGAGCCACTGGAAAAACGCGCTCTCGTACAGTGAGGTGGGGGTATCGGCGTTGTTCTCCAGCAGCTTGGCCGGGCCCTGACCGTCGTAGGCCAGATCGAGCCGGGCATAAAGGTGGGGCTCGCGCATCCGCCAGGAGCTGCGCACCAGGTCCCAGTGCTCTTCAGGGATGGCGAAGCGGCGCAGCAGGTTTTCGTTGTTGACGACCTGGTCCACTACCTCCATGCACATCTGGTTCAGCTCCTCGGTGGGGGCCTCGATGTCCTGTTCGATCTGTTCCAGTGTGAAAGCGTAATACCGGCTCTCATCCCAGTACGGCTCACCGTACAGGGTGTGGAAGTGGAAACCGTACTGGCGGGCCTGCTCCTGCCAGTGGGCCCTCGGGGTGGTGAGGTGGCGCTGCATCGATTAGCCTCCGAAACTGCGGCTGGCGGAGCGGGACGTGGCAGAACGGCTGGCTTGCGCCTTCTGTTGTGCCATGCGGCCAAAACCGCCGGTCTGGGTGACGCGGGTTGGCGTGCTGGCTTTCTGGAACGCGCTGGGCGCGGGGCGCACCGTGCGGTCTCCACGATTACCGACCACGTCGCCATTGGCGGTTACCACCTTGTCGCGTAATGGGGAGGTGCGGGAACTGGAGCTGTAGACCGGCGCCTGGCGCACGGCACGGCCGCTCATCAGGTTGCCCATCATGTATCCCATCATCATCGGCATAAACCAGCTGCCGCCGGTGGCGTTGCCCTGGCTGCCTTCCGGTGCACTCTCACAGTTGCCGGAGCCAAACTCCGCTTCGCACTGTTGCTGGTCCTGGAAGCGGGGTGCGGTGGCCAGGTGGTCCATCTGGGCGGAGCCAAACACCTGCTGGCACAACTCGCCCTGGTCCGGATACACCTGCATGCATTCGTCGGCATTGCGGTAGATTTGCGCTTCTTCGCGGGGGGCCGGGCTGCAACCGGACAGCGCCAGCGAGATGGCGATGGCCACCGAAGTGGTCATCGGCAGGGCTTTACGAAAACGGGGGGCGCGTACGTTTTTACTGCGTTTCATCGACGGCCTCTTCAATAGCTCATGCAGGCGGCATTCAACAGGCCAACGCTGATGTTGACGCTGGCCAGCACCACGGCGCCGGCAATCTGGTTGTTCTCGATTTTGCTGACGATGGTCGGCATCAGGACGAGGCGCACCACCATAAAGGCCAGCAACTGCGCGGCCATGGCAACGGCGGCCCAGATCAGGAAATCGCCGTAGGCGACGGAGTGCTTGGCCGCTGAGGCCAGCGCGAGGGTAAAGCCGACCAGGGCGCCGCCGATGCTGATGGCGGCGGCAGTATTAAAGTCCTGCTTCACCAGCTGCCATTCGTCAAAGGGGGTCAGCAGGGCGTAGAGCACCTTGAACAGCACCATGGCCACCAGGCCGGTGCCGAAATAGAGCAGGAAAGGGGTCAGGCCGGAGAGAGAGTCTGAAATCATGACGTCTACCGAGGAGTGAGGGTGGGGGAAGTTATCGCCCATAGACCGCCAAAAGGCAAGGGTTGGCGGGGGGCATAGAGGAGTTAAAACCAATGATAAACAAAAAGATTGCAGAGTTTTCTTTGACCTGTCATCAGTCTGCGCTTTACTTAACCTTGCCTACATAAACGACAAAGTGTGGAGTGGCGGTGACGACGGTCTGAGGGGGCGGTCAGACACTCATACGCGATGACGTAGGGTATGCGCCGGTACGATGCCGGCCGTTGCCAGCCTGGTGGGGCTTGACCGGGCGGCAGCGTGAGCACGACAAGCCCATGTGTCATGAGAAACCAACGTGAATATCTACATCGGTAATTTGTCCTACAACGTCACTTCCGAGGATCTCCTCGCGGCCTTTGCGGCCCATGGTGAGGTCCTGAGCGCCAACGTCATCATGGATCGGGAAACCGGTCGCTCCAAAGGCTTTGGATTTGTCGAGATGCCCAACTCCGATGAGGGGCAGAAGGCGATTGAGGCCCTCAATGAACACCCACTGAATGGTCGCGCAATCCGCGTCAACGAAGCCCGTCCTCGCGAGCCCCGGCCGCCCCGCCGTTCCCGATATTGAGCAACCACAATGATCGTCAAAGGGGGCCACTGGCCCCCTTTATTGTTTGAATGAGGGATAACCAGGGAGTGCTGAATCCCTGGGTTGGAATCCCCCTGGTCATCGTATTGAGATCGTGGCCAGCACACCCTCACATTCAGTTGCTTGTCACTTCAACGCTGACATCGCTACAGGGTATTGAAAAGTAGTTACTGACACCGCCACCGGACCAAACGTTGCCTAGAGTGGCATTACCTACTTGCGCCCCTGTTACCACGATGGCGCCAGTTTCAATGTTAATCTCCACATGACCCAGAGGCGAAACACTGATACTGCGCATATCCAGTCTTACCGTTTGAGCATCGCTGTAAACCCCGTGGTAGATCAACGACTGGCTCTCGCCAATCGCGAGGGTAAGTGAGGATGGCGACGGCTGGCATTCGACGGGCACTGGCTCTGTCACCGTCGCTGTTGCCACTACGCCGCCAGATTGAAGCGATTCTCCCTGATAGGTCGCTGTGACTGTCGTTGACCCCACATCTATGCCAGTTAGCTGACCCTCAGAATCAACCGAAACGATGCTGGGGTCGGCGGATTGCCAATCCATGGAGGACGCGAGGTTTTGGGGGCGTTCCATATTTGAAAAAATCCCGGAAATCCGCAGGTTCTCGTTGAGACCTTTGGGCATGGATATTGAGCTTGGATTGATGCTGTAACCCATAAGCACCGCTTCGGTTACGGTGACGTCGACATCGTCACTCTGTACCCCGCCCATACTCGCGCTCACGGTCGTCGCGCCCAGGCTGCTGCCGGTTAATTGCCCAGAGGTGTTAATGCGAGCCACGCTGATATTGCCTGAATGCCAGGTAACGGAGGCGGTGACGTCAGCCATCGTGCCATCGCTGTATGTTGCCGTCGCCGTCAACGGTTGATTGACCAGCGGGCCCAAGGGCACAGATACCGGTGACGGCGTCACCTGAAGTGCCGTGACCTCAGCGGCCGTGACGTCAACAGTAACAAGATCACTGGTGATGCCATTCTTGCTCGCCTTAACCGTTGTGCTGCCCTCGGTTACGGCCACTAACTGACCTTGAGCAGTGACCGTCGCGATCGCCTTATTCGCGGTTTCCCAAGTGACCTGCGAAGTGATGTCGAGATGGCTGTTATCGCTGTGTAAACCGGTAGCCGTTAAATCGATGTGGTTTCCTTTGGCTAACGACACGGGCGAGGGACTGATGGTAATTGCCGTCAAGGATGCCGAGGTGACTTCCACGGTGACGGGATTGCTTTCGACTCCGTCCATAGCGGCAACGATGGTGGCCGTGCCGGGAGCAACGCCGCTGAGCATTCCGTTTCGCGTGATGGTGGCGACCCCCGTGTCGTTTGAGAACCATGCCACGGTGTCGGTAATGGTGGAGCGGGCACCGTCACTGTAGGTGGCCGTCGCTGCCAACTGTAAACGTTCTTGCGGGATCAGCCTGACTTGATCGGGGGCAACGAGAAGTGAGGTGATGACGGCATCGGTAACGGTTACCGTGATGATGTTGCTGACTAAATGGGAGTAACGTGCTGAGACGGTGGTCTGTCCCACCCCCATGCCAATAAGCCGCCCATCACTGGCTACCGTTGCGATCAAAGTATCCCCTGATGACCAGGTTACGGATTCGGTGAGATTGGTCGTCGTGCCATCGCTGTAGCGTACGGTTGCGACAAGCGATGTTGCATTGCCCTTGGCGACTGAGAGTTGAGCGGGACTCACCTCGATGGCGATGGGCACCGCATTGGTGACCTCAATGTGCACTTCATTGCTGGTGATGCCCTCAAGGCGGGCTGTCGCCTTGGTGCTTCCCACCTTAAGAGCCCGCACTATCCCTGAGGAGCTTGAGCTCGCAATGAGGGGGTCTTCCAACGTCCAGGTCACCGAGTTACTCATGTCCGCTGTGGTGTCATCGCTGTAATACGCCACGGCGGTTAACGCTTGTTCTTGGCCTTTGGCTAAAGACACGGTTGCGGGGGTAACTTGAATGGCACGTATCACTGGATCGGTAACCGTCAGGACAGCCACATTGCTGCTCACCTCATCCAGAGTGGCCGTGACTGCACTGGTGCCAGTGCGGTGTGCTGTGAGCACGCCTTCTGCACTGACGGTCGCGATGGTGAGGTCTTCCACCTGCCACTGAACCGAAGAGGTCACCCTTGCGGTGGTGTCATCGCTGTAACTGGCGATGGCCTCCAGTGGCTGAGTTTGGCCTTTATGCAGTGATATGGGGGAGGGCGTAACCTGGATGCTGGTGATGACGGCATTGGTGACCGTTATCGTGATCGAATTGCTGCTCACTCCAGAGTGATTCGAGCTCAATACCACCTCTCCCGCTTTGAGCGCGGTTAACTCGCCATTAGGGGCCATGCGGGCAATCTGGGTATTGCTCAAAAGCCATTCAACGTCAGTCGTTATTGGCTTGGCGCTGCCATCTTTATAGAACCCCGTTGCCGTGAAGGGTTGGGTATTGCCCTTTGCGATAGTCAGTTTGCTGACGCCCGCGGTGATCGGTGTCGTCGGAGCAATTTGAATGCTGACCAGTGGGTTCTCACTGACGCCGCCACTGTCACTGGTGACGGTGACGGAAGTTGCATCGCTGGTGACGTCTTGCCACTGTGCTGTGATGCTGGTTTTTCCTTCAATCAGACCGACCAGTTCGCCTTGGCCTGAAACGGCAGCAATGTTGTCGTCTGCGATATGCCACGTTGCCAGGGCGCTAACGTCTGCAGCTGAGCCGTCGTCCAACGAGGCTGTTGCCACCAATGCCAAAGATTTGCCAACTTCAAGCAATACAGGCGAAGGACTGACTTCAATGCCCACGACTTTCGCTGAGGCCACCGTGACAGAAACGGGGTTACTGCTCACGCCACCCATTGTGGCGGTGACCGAGGCGTTGCCCGGCGCGACGCCAGTCACTAAACCTGCTTCGTTGATGCTGGCGATCTCGCGATTGCTGGTGACCCACTCAACGGTTGGGGAAATCTCTTTGCTTAAGCCGCTTTGATAGTATCCCGTTGCGACGAGGGTGGCATTTTCATTAACAAAAAGAGGAATTGAGCCATCGGACACCTTATCCGAGCCGATCTCAATACGGACCAATTCATCGTCGGTATTGGTATCACCATGAAAGGCGAGTTCAGAATTGCAGCCCGTCAGGAGCATGCCGATCAAAAGCATTCCTGTTACGGCCAAACGCTTAATTACACAGTTCATAAGGGGCTACCGTTATTTTTGATACTCGAATGCAAGAACCGTCAAATCCACCCGGCGGTTTTGTGCCCGCCCTGCAGCCGTTTTATTGCTCGCAATTGGCGTGCTTTCTCCCTGGCTACGGATCCGCACCTGTTCTGAGCGAACTCCGGCACGGAGCAGGGCGTCTGCCACAGCCTGCGCACGTTGCCTGGATAACTTCAGGTTGTAAGTACGCGTGCCGGTGGCATCGGCATGGCCAACGATTTCCACACGGGCTTGAGGGTAGAGCCGCAAAATGTCGATGATGCCGCTCAGTTGCGAGGAGTTTTGGTCGTTAAAGTGCGCCGAGTCAGTTGCAAACTGGGCACGGTAGGTGACTTCCGAGTGGACAGTGGCTAACTGAGGTGATGAGTCAGGCACCGGTTGGCGATGCGATGGCAACGCCGCCTTGGTCGGCGCCGTTCGGCCAAACGTGTAGGACAGGCCAAGCAGAGCCGCATGACTGTCGTATTTGCCACTGTGAGATTGCCCAATCGCGTCCACATACTGATAGCCGGCTGAGAGTTGAAGTTGTGGGCTCAGCTGATAGCTGACGCCGGTTTCTGCCAGTGGAGAAACCGATGACGCCTTAATATCCATTTCCGACGGCGTGGTTTTGTCCATCTCCCAGTAGGCGATACCAAGGCGACCATACAGAGACACGTTGCGGGTCCAATGCCAGTCATAGCGCAATCCGCTGTCAATCAACCTGGTGGCGATCGTGACATTGGTAAGGGGCGCCTGAAGATCATCGTGATGCTGATACCCCAAATCCCAACTCCAGGACGGGGATAGCCGCACGCCCCCAAACACACCGATGATCCCACCGGTGGGATCGCTTCCTGGGTAACGTTTATCGACCGCGACTTGGTATCCCCCTTCAAGCCCGATAAAGGCTTGTGGAAATACGAGCTGGTGTTCACTGGCATGGGCAGAATTGAGTCCCGGAATAAATAGTAAAGCCCATTTTAAGTAGAATAATGTTTTAAACCGACTACTGCTTGTTTTGGCAAACATAACTATTGCTTCCATTCCATTAATCGCCGAATCAAGGCACTTGCAATGAATGGAAGCATGGCTCGCCGGCATCAACAACAGCGGCTAAGCAAAGCGGGGAATATGGATAAATAGCAACTCAATGATTCTGTTGAAAAATTGAGCCAGGGGTTGCTGAACAATATGTTGCTGGGAGGGTCTGGCGCTAAGAATTTGCGGGGGTAAGTTGACCCTATGACGAACGAGCGGGACGACACCGGCGATTTTGCTTGTGGCCGTCAGGTCACGTTCACCGCAAAATAAGCAAGGAAACACTTGCCATGATATTGATGGCTATTGGCGCGGTGAGCTGGAAAAAAGGGCGGGCCAGTCATTCAACTTGAGCGCCAAAAGCTCGGGTATACAGTGACGAACGCGAATTATCGGTTAAAGAGTGGGGGTCCCTGTCCCGACTCTTTTTACTCATGCGTTTTGTTTTTCCGGAAATCGTTTCAGTGAACATCGTACAGCCGTAAGCGATGTTAGAGCGCGGTATCGGGCTAAGCCATTGCAACCTAGGCCAGCTCAACCTGGTGACCCGCCCGCCGCAGGGCACTGGCCGCGTCGCCGCAGCGGTCGGCGTGCACCAGCAGGTAATCCGTATCGAAGGTGGAAAGAGCGAACAGGGGGATGCGGGCCTGCGCCAGGGTGTCGGCCAGTGTTGCCAGGATCCCCACTAATGCGAAATCCAACGGGCCTGCCACCTTAAACGCGCGCCAGGGTCCCTCCTGGCGGGCACTGTCAATCACCACGGATTCCGGTGCCAACAGCGACAGTTCATCGTCGGTCAGGGTGAGGCTGACCAACTGGCTGCTGCTCAGCCAGTGGGGGGCCACCGGGGTGTCCGGCGGCATACGGTGAAGGGTAAAGCGTTGGGGCAGGAGCGTCAGCTCCATCGTAGGATGTGTCATGTTGTCGGCCTCCTTGCCGGCAAACGGGATCACTCGTCCGGGTACACCTTCTCTTTGAACTCGCAGAGATCTTCAATCAGGCAGGAGCCACAGCGCGGCTTGCGGGCCAGGCAGGTGTATCGGCCATGAAGGATCAGCCAGTGGTGTACGTCCACCTTGAACTCCGCGGGCACCACCTTGAGCAGCTTCTGCTCCACCTCATCGACGTTTTTGCCGATGGCGAATTTGGTGCGGTTGGAAACACGGAAGATGTGGGTGTCGACGGCAATGGTGGGCCAGCCAAAGGCGGTATTGAGCACCACATTGGCGGTTTTACGGCCGACGCCGGGCAGCTTTTCCAGGGCCGCCCGGTCTTCGGGCACTTCACCGCCGTATTGCTCCACCAGGATGCGCGCCGCCTTGATGACGTTTTCCGCCTTGGTGTTGAACAGGCCGATAGTCTTGATGTACGACTTCACCCCTTCGACGCCCAGGTCCAGCATCGCTTGCGGGGGGTTGGCCACCGGACACAGCTTGCGGGTGGCTTTGTTGACCGACACATCGGTGGCCTGGGCCGAGAGCGCCACCGCCACCAACAGTTCATAGGGGGTGGAAAACTCCAGCTCCGTCTCGGGCTTGGGGTTATTTTCCCGCAGCCGTTCCAGTATCAGGCGACGTTTGTCCTTGTTCATGTTCCCTCAATCCGGTTGTGGCTTACTGGGTGACGCGCACCCGCTCCACTTTCTGTTCTACCGCGGTTTCGGCGGGCTTAAAGCGCGCTTCCACCTTGTCATTGATGGTGTTCTTAAGGGCGATCAGCAGGCCCATGCCGATAAACGCGCCCGGTGGCAACAGGGCCAGCAGGAAGGGGCTGTTGAGATCCACCACCTGCAGGCGGAGCACCGACGCCCAGTCGCCCAGCAACTGGTCTGCGCCGTCAAACAGGGTGCCCTGGCCGATCAGCTCGCGGCTGCCACCGAGGATCATCAGCACCAGCATAAAGCCCAGCCCCATCATCAGGCCATCCAGCGCCGCCGCCCAAACCGGGTTTTTCGAGGCGAAGGCTTCGGCCCGGCCGATGATGACGCAGTTGGTCACGATCAGCGGCAGGAAGATCCCCAGCGACAGGTACAGGCCATAGGCGTAGGCGTTCACCAGCAGCTGCACGCAGGTCACCAGCGCCGCGATGATCATCACGTACACCGGGATGCGGATCTCGTTGGGGATGCCTTTGCGCAGCAGGGAGACCAGGATGTTGGAGCTGACCAGCACCACCAGCGTCGCCAGCCCCAGCCCCATGGCGTTGGTCAGGGTGTTGGTGACCGCCAGAAGGGGACAGAGGCCTAACAACTGAACGATGCCCGGGTTGTTTTTCCACAGACCCTGCCAGGCAATATCGCGAAACTGGCTCATGATTCACCTCCACAGCGGGGCGCATTGATCAGCGTATCCCGGTTGCGGTTGAAGTAGTTCAGCACTTTTCTGACGGCGCCCACGTAAGCGCGGGGCGTGATGGTGGCGCCGGTAAACTGGTCGAACTCGCCGCCGTCGCGTTTCACCGCCCAGCGGGGGTCTTTCTCGCCGTCCAGACGGTAGCCATTGAAGCTGAGCACCCAGTCGGAGCGGCGCAGGTCAATCAGATCCCCCAGCCCCGGGGTTTCCTGATGGCTCAGGGTACGAACCCCCAGCACTTCACCATTCCAATCGAGGCCAACGATGATGTCGATGTCGCCGTTGTAACCGTCCGGAGCGGTGGTTTCGATGGCGATTGCGGTGGGTTCACCGTTTCTGGTCGCCAGAAACGCCGGCTGCGGCTCATGGCTGCCGAGGTATTGCGGGCTGGTGAGCAGCAAGCATTCGTTGTACAGCTCGTTGTCATACCGGTCCGCTGGGATGATTTGGTGCAGCGTGTTCATCAACTGTCGACGTTGCTGCTCGGCGATCTGCCCCTTGGTGCCCTCATAGGTGAGGGCCACCACACCGGCACACGCGATCCCGAACAGGGCCAGTAGCAGGCCGTTTTTCTTCATGGACGGGATCATCGGTTGCCTCCGTGTCCGTAGGTGCGGGGTCGGGTGTAGTAGTCGATAAGCGGTACGCTCATGTTGGCCAGCATCACCGCAAAGGCGACGGCATCGGGGTAGCCGCCAAAGCTGCGGATCAGGTAAACCAGCAGGCCAATCAGTGCGCCAAACACCAGTCGACCCTTGTTGCTGGTGGCGGCCGT
>CAZWED010000073.1:0-7895 GCA_964632645.1 uncultured Ferrimonas sp.
GCTGGCCAGCGGGTAGACCGGATTGGCGGCGTAGTAGCGGCTGCCCAACAGGCCCTGCTCTTCACCGGTCACGGCCAGGAAGGTGACGCTGCGCTTGGGCGCCGGACCTGCCGCAAAGGCGCGGGCGATCTCCAGCATGCTGGCGACGCCGGACGCGTTGTCCATGGCGCCGTTGTAGATCTGGTCGCCCTGGGTGCCGATGTGGTCCCAATGGGCGGTGTAGATCACCTGCTCTTCGGCCCGTTCGGTGCCGGGCAGGGTGGCCAGGACGTTATAGCTGGTGGCCCGCTCGATGGTTTGGCTAAGGCTGGCCTCCGCCTTCAGACCCAGCTCGCGATGCATCGGGCCTTTGACCGCATCGGCCATCAGCTGGTCGAGGTCCAGTCCCCCCTGGGCCAGCAGGCGACGGGCGGCGTCCTTCTTGAGCCAGCCCTCCATCAGGGGATGGGGGTCATTCACGTCCGCCAGGCCCAGCTGGGTTCCGGTCCAGCTGTTTTGCACCACCAGCCAGGGGTAGGAGGCGGGCTTGGTGTCGTGGATGATCAGGGCGGCGGCCGCGCCCTGGCGACCGGCTTCGGCAAACTTGTAATCCCAGCGGCCGTAATAGGTCATGGTGTCGCCCTTGAACAGGGCGGAGTCACCGCTGGCAAAGCCGGGATCGTTCACCAGCATCACCACGGTTTTGCCGGTCACATCCAGACCGGCGTAGTCGTTCCAGCCGTACTCCGGGGCGTGGATGCCGTAACCGACAAACACCACGTCACTCTGACTGAACGTCGGGTCGGGCTGGTCGGAGAAGCTGTTCATCACCATGTCGTAGAGGTAACGGTAGGGTTCGCCGCCGATGGTCAGGCTGGCGTTCGCCGTGGTGTGGCGCACCATCGGCACCGGCTGCAGATAGCTGTCGCCGTTGCCGGGCGCCAGGCCCATGGCCTTGAACTGCTTTTCCAGGTAGCTCAGGGTCAGGGTTTCTCCCTCTGTGGTCGGCAGGCGGCCCTGGTAGCGATCGGACGCCAGCTCCTGGATGTCGGCCCGGACACGGGTTTCGTCAAAGGCAAAAGGATCTGGGGCGGGGGATTGGCTGCAGGCGGTCAGGCCCAGCAGAAGCGCGGTGCAGGCGGTCAGTCTTAACATCCTTGAACTCGTTATTGTTATGTTGGTGTTTGGTAAGCGATTAAGCATGCCTGAGCGCGACGGCGCGGTAAAGGTGGCTGCGGCAGGTCCGGTGGCGACGAAATTGTGTGCAACTGTTACCGGGGTGCTGCGGTCTAACGCTATTCGAGTGCCCCGTATTAACTTAACCCCCCAATCCCCGAAGGAGGAGAGTGTGAGCCCCGATGATGTTCTGGATTCGCCGTTGGTGATCGACGCCAAAACGATGGACTGGCAGCCCAGCCCCGCCGACGGCGTGGTGCGCAAACGCCTGCGCCACAGCGGGCCGGAAGAAGCGGGCACGGTCACCTCGTTGGTGCGATACCGGCCCGCCTCCCATTTTGACCGGCACTATCACCCCGATGGCGAGGAGATCCTGGTGCTGGAAGGGGTCTTTTCGGACGAGCACGGGGATTATCCCGCTGGCAGTTACCTGTTGAACCCCGATGGCAGTGGCCATCGCCCCTTTTCCGAGCCTGGCTGCCTGCTGTTGGTGAAACTGCGCCAGTATCCCGGACGGGGTCGGGCCCAGGTGGCGCTGGATACCGGCAAGATGGAGTGGCAGGCGCTGGATCGTCCCGGCGTGCTGCGCAAGGAGTTGTACCGTCAGGCGGGGTTTCCGGAGCGCATGAGCCTGATCCAGATCCGCCCCGGCACCAGTCTGTCGCCGCTGTGCCACCCCAACGGCGCCGAAATCTACGTGTTGGAAGGCGCGGTGGAGGATGAACTGGGCTACTACGACGAAGGTTGCTTCCTGCAGTTGCCGCCAGGCCACCTGCACCACCCCCGCAGCGAGGGGGGATGTGTCCTCTATCTCAAACAGGGGTGAGGCGTTTCGCCCGCTGAGGAAAGAAAAACGGCCCCGGGTTCGGGGCCGTTTTGCGTCAGAACGCTTGCTTGTAGCTCAGGTAGTAGCTGCGTCCGACGGTGGAGTAACCGGCGTCCTCTTCATAAAACGGAAATGAGTCGTGCTCATCACTCCGAACGTCATAGTAGGGGGGCATGGCATCGGTCAGGTTGTTGACCCCGATCTGCATTGAGGCGCGCCAGGGCAGTTTGTACCTGAGCGACCAGTTGATGCGGGCATAAGCGTCGAGCTTGTCGAAATGCTCCTCCTCAATGTTTTCTCCGCTGGCGTCGTAGTAATCGAACAGGTCTTCGCCCTTCGCCGTCCCGGTGTAGAGGTAGGTCAGGGTTGAGGAGACGTCACCCAGCTTCCAGGTCAGGCTGGCGTTGCCCTTCCATTGGGGGTAGTAGTCCACTTCGGTGTACTCCCGAATCTCGCTCTCCTCGTCTCTGCGCACCGCCTTGCTGCGCAGGTAACTGGCGGAGGCTTTGAGTTTGAAATCGCCGAAACCGGTGTCTTTCAAGGCATACTGCACACTGCCA
Source organism: uncultured Ferrimonas sp. (assembly GCA_964632645.1). GTDB lineage: Bacteria > Pseudomonadota > Gammaproteobacteria > Enterobacterales > Shewanellaceae > Ferrimonas. The sequence continues at coordinate 2,542 of CAZWED010000073.1, forward strand.
TCCGCCCCTTCCGAGGATTCAAAGTCTGAGTTGATGGGGCCACGACGCATGCACTCCAGATTGGGAAACCCGCTGTCGTCCTCGGCCAGGATAAAGCCGAGGCCCGGCAGTTGGTCACAGTTGTCGTACTGGCCGGTGTAGTCCATTGAGGGGTCAAAGTAGCTGTTGCTCCGGTAGATCCTGGAGGCGCTGATGGTGCGGACGGCCCCGTCCAGGTTGATGTGCCACCAGTCCAGGCTCAGGCTCAGGTCGTCGGTCAGGTTGGCCACCAGTCCGACGCTGCGGTAGGTCCCTTTCTCCTCTTCCAGCGCCAGGTTGCCCGAGTTGTAGCCCGTGTACTTATCCTCGTAAACCTCGCCATTTGCCAGTTCATAGTTGATGTCACTGAAGCTGATGGTTTCGCCGGCATAGACCCGGTGCATGTCCGGTGCCCGGAAGCTCTGACCCCAGTTACCCCTCAGCAGCACATGGTCAAAGGGGGAGTACATCAGTCCGACCTGCGGGCTGAAGGCCCCATTTACGTTGGTGTCGTCATCGTAATAGTCGTAACGCCCGGCCAGGGAGAGATCCAGACGGTGGGCCGCCGGTTGTCCTGAGAGCACCGGCACCAGAAACTCCAGTGCCGCCGCGTAGCGATCGCGCTGACCGCTGCCGCCGGTGCCCCCCATGCCGATAAAGCCGCCGCTCTGGGTGGTGCTGTCCAGCACATCGTCATAGCGTTCTGAGGCCCACTCCAGGCTGCTGGCGTAGGCCAGGGCGCCATGAGGCAGATCGGCCAGTTCGCCTCGCAGGGTGGTGGTGAACTGGTGGATGCTGGATTCGGAGCGTTTGGTGGAGACGCCCATGATGGCGTTGGCCTGTTCTGGCGTCATGGTATCCAAGACATACCAGCGGTTGGGGTCCGGCTCGTTGGGGTCGAAACTGATGACATCCAGCAGGGCCTGGGCGTTGATCATGTGCTCGGAGTCCCGGTCGTACTGGTTAAAGCCGGATGACCAGGAGAGATCCAGTTCATGATCCCCCAGGTAGGTGGTGGCGCCGATGGCGACGCTGAACTTCTGGCTGGCTGAGGTGTAGATCCGCGGTCCGGGAAACTCTTCCATGCGGCGATACACCTTGAACTTGGCGTAATCGTCCATGTCGGACCGGCTGTAGTCGATGCGGCCGGTGTCGAGGTCCTGATAGAAGGTTTCGTCAAAGCCCTTTTCGTCTTTGTACTTGTCGCTGTTCTTGAAGGAGAGGTTCGCCATCCCGTACAGAGACCAGTCCTCATTGAGCTGGTAGTGGCTGTTGATCACCAGATTGATGCGGTCGTAGGCGGATTCCAGCCCTCGGTCGCCAAACTGGTTGTAACGGCACTTGCGGCTGGAGGAGTTGTCGTACCACACCGCCTTGTCACCCAGAATCGCGTCGCAGCTTTCCTGGCTGAAATTGTATTTGTCGTCGTGATAGACCTTGTCGTAGTCGTACAGATTGGCGCCCCAACTGGAAGGCGAGGCGACGCCCCAGGGCCAGTTTTCCGTCCAGGCGTTAGGTTCACCGGTGTCTTCGTCCACCAGATGCGGCGGCGGGCTGATGCCGTCGCTGGCCTGAGTGGCCCGGTTGAGCCCCCGGGAGAAGTACGCCTGGCGCTGAGAGGCTAACAGGGCCTCCGCCTTTTTGTACTCCATCATGACCAGGGTGTTGCTGCGTTCCGTATTGAAGCCCTGGGTGTAGGAGAGGGTGAATTGATCCCGTCCGCCGGCCTCGGGGTTTTCATAGCGGAGGCTGACATCGGCCCCCTGCATCTGCTCTTTGAGAATGACGTTAACCACGCCACCCACCGCGTCGGAGCCATAGATGGCGGAGGCGCCCCCGGTCAGAATTTCAATCCGTTCCACCACCGAAGTGGGGATGTCGGAGGTGTCGACAAAGTTATCGGTGCCCCCTGCTGCGGTGGGAAACGCCGCCTGGCGGCGTCCGTTGATCAGCACCAGGGTGCGGTTGGCGCCCATGCCCCGGAGGTTGACCGAACTGGCTCCGGTGGTGAAGCCGGAGCCTTCATCACCATCGAAGGCATCGCCAACGTTGGCGGTGGCGCTGTTGAGGACTTCGGAGACGGAGGAGAAGCCTTGCTGGGCGATCTCGTCAGCGGTGATCACCGTCAGCGGCGACACCCCTTCGATCTCCACCCGCTTGATGCGGGAGCCCGTTACCTCGATACGCTCATCCACTTTGAGGGGTTTACCGGCGCTGTCCGTTGCGGCAAAAGCACCGCTTGCAAACAGTGCCGAAGAGACGGCTAACGCTGTGCAGTGAGTGTTCATGTTCATTCCCTGATTGTTGTTTTTTAAACGTTTATCTCTGCGTTGGGTCCGCGCTGGGGCAGTGGCGAGTGCAGGCCTGACGACGCAGAACTCCCCCAACTAATGGGACGCTCCGGCAATGAACAACGGGGATGGCGCCTCTTTTTCCTCGGTTTTTCCTCTATTTAGAATCTATCCATTTAAAATCAGTGACTTGATGTCAACTTGAGGCCAGGAGGGCGGCAGTGGAGACGCGAACATTTCGGCTGGGATCGGCGGTGGTTGACCCGGACAGCCGGACCCTTTCCAGCGTTCGTGCGGGCAACTGCCTGCTGCAACCCAAGTACATGGAGGTGCTGCACCTGCTCGCGGAATACCATCCGGATGTGGTGAGTCGCGACTTCCTGATTGAACGGGTCTGGGACGGGAACCCGTTTGTGGGGGCCAAAGCGCTGACCAACGCCATCTGGCACCTTCGCTCTGCCCTGTCCCAGGTGGATGATGGGGTGGAGTGGATTGAAACTCTGCGCAAAGGGGGATACCGCCTCAAGGTGCGTCCTGAGCCGATAGCGCGTAAACCGCTGAAACCCCTGCAGGCCCACCGTCGGCTCTCCCGGTTGCTGCGGGCCGTTGTGGTGATGGCCACGGTTATCGGGCTCGGTCTCTCCTATCTGTTCTGGCAGCTGTTGTACGCTGAGCATCCGCCAGCGCCCGGGGTGGCGCAGGCGCTTACCCGCAATCCTGGCCGCGAGCTCTACCCGGCGCCCTCTCCGGATGGCCGTTACCTGGCTTACTACTGGGTGCCCTATGATCAGGCCGGTGCGCTCTATCTGCAGGACCTGACGCAACCGGACCTGCCGCCCCGCAAGTTGACCGATGGCGCGGATGTGGATGGCCGGGCCTTTTGGGGACCTCAGGGGCGGAGCCTGCTGTATGCGCGCCGTGGCAAGGGGTACTGCCGGATCGTGCGTCATCAGCTGGCCACCAACGCGGTGACTCCACTGGTGGATTGCGCCGTGAACACGGCCATCGGGCTGGATACGACGCCGGACGGTCGATACCTCGCTTATCTTGGGGACAATGCGCTGGGCAAGCGGCAGATCCACCTGCTTGCGCTGGAGGACGGGACAGCGCCCCGCCCCGTGCCCTGCGCAGAGGACGCCTGTGTCATGGCGGATCGGGATGTGGCGATCGCCGACGATGGCCAGCGCTTGTTGATCAGCCGTCGCGCCACCCACAGCCAGGAGGTGATCTTCCTTCATCACCTCGACAGCGGCGAAGAGCAGCAACTGACGTTCGCCCATGAGGACGTTCGTGGTATGGAGTGGCTGGACCCGCGTCGTGCGGTGTTTGCCTCCCAGCGCTCGCGCATTCGTCGGGGGTTTCTGCTGGACGTCGAAAGCGGTGAGCGCCGGCCGTTGCCGGTGACCGGTTTCAGCTATCCCCGGCGGGAGCCCGCGGAGGGCCAACTGCTCTACCACTCCTGGAACGACAGCCACTACATCAGCGTGCTGAACCGTGGCGAGTTGAACCACAGTGAGCCCTACCTGTTTTCACAAGCCAGCCATAAGGATCCGGATTACCACCCGTCCAGCGGGCGTCTGGCTTACGTGTCCAATCAAAGCGGCTTTGACGAAATCTGGGTGCAGGGTGTCAAAGGGGAGCGTCGCCAGCTGACGAGGATGGAAAGCCAGTTGCGCCATCCGGCCTGGTCTCATGATGGGCAGTCGCTGGCGTTTCTTGGCCCGGGCCCACAGGGCAATCTGTTGCATGTCCTGACGCTGGACAGCGGGCGGATCCGGACGGTGAATACGCCGTTTCAGGATCACGCCAAGCCCAGTTGGAGCCTGGATGACCGCGCATTGATCGGGTCGGTGATCAGCGAACGCGACCGCCGTTTGGCGTGGATGCCCCTTGAGGGGCCGCCGCGCATCCTGACCCGCCAGCCGGGGCGCTATGCCGTTATGGTGTCTGCGGACACCCTGCTGTTCAGTGAAGGCAGCGCGGGAGGTAACGGGCGGCTCTACCGGCTCACTCTCAATGAGCCGGAGCGGGCGCCAACACTGATGCTCGACGAAGCGCAGTTTGGCCTGCCCCACACCTGGGCCGTGTCCGGGACGTCGTTGTTCTTTTGGCGACGGGGCCACGATTTTCTGGAGTTACGCCAGCGTGATATGGCTACGGGGGAGACGCAGGCGCTGATCCGGCAAACGCCCGGGGTGCTGGAGCGCTATGCCCATGTGGTGCCGCTGGGGGATGGACGGGTGCTGATGACCCAGACCCGGCAGGCGGAGGTGGACATCTACCGCCTGCGGGTGCCCGGGCGGCATTAGATCACGTTGATCTCGGCCGCACAGGGGAAGATGTGGTTGGGGCGGAAGGGCTGCTTGTCCAGATCCTCCATCTTGGAGACCCCGGAGAGCACCATGATGGTTTCCAGCCCCGCCTGGAACCCCGCCAGGATGTCGGTGCGCAGGTTGTCCCCGACGATCACCGTGTTGGTGGCGTGGGCGCCGAGGTGGTTGAGGGCGGAACGGATGATCCAGGCGCTGGGCTTGCCGACGTAGAAGGGCTTTTTGCCGGTGATCCGCTCAATGGGGGCGCACAGCGCACCGCAGGCCGGACTGTGGGCCGGGCCATGAGTATCCGGATTGGTGGCGATAAAGCGGGCCCCCTCGGCGACAAAGCGCGCCGCCCGGTGGATCATGTCCCAGTTGTAGCTGCGGGTTTCCCCGACAATCACAAAATCCGGGTTGATGTCGGTGATGGTGAACCCCTGTTTGTAGAGTTCGTGGGTGAGGGCCCCTTCGCCGATAACGTACGCCTTCTTGCCATCTTGATGACGCAGGAAATCCGCCGTTGCCATGGCGGAGGTGTAGACCTGCTCCTCCGTCACTTCAATGCCCGCGGCCTCCAGACGGTTGACCAGATCCTTGGCGGTCTGGGCGGGGTAGTTGGTCAGCAGCACCAAAGGGTTGCCCTGTTCCCGCAGCCGGTGAATGAACTTGTCCGAGCCGGGGATCAATTTGTTGTCGTGCAGCAGTACACCGTCGATATCGCAGATCACAC
>CAZWED010000073.1:7905-12426 GCA_964632645.1 uncultured Ferrimonas sp.
GGGCATTCCTTGTAACCACTTCAAAAACCTGGGGACAGGATTCCACCATAGCGCACTCCCGGCCTCAGGCAACTCCCTCATTATGAACCGATCGTTGGGCGAATGTGTGACAACGGCGGCTTCCGCAGCATCCCCTCTCAAGGCGGGCCGAAGTCGCGCTGGCGCAGGGGCGAAAAAGAAAAGGAGCCGGTGGGCTCCTTTTCGGTTTGGCGGATTACTGGGTCACGCTGACGTTAAAGTGGCGAACGTCGTCGTAGTCCCAGTGTTCGGCCAGAATGCCGTCGCTGTTGCGGATGGTGACCAGCAGATTGAAGGTGTCGATGGCGTCGGCTTGTACCAGGGTGTAGGTCGCCTCGCACACGCCCCAGTCGCGGATCAGGCTGTCGCCACCCTCGGGCCCGAAGTTGCCGTGGCGCTCAAACTTACAGCTCACCTCGTCACCGTTGGGGTTGCTGATCACCGGTTCCAGAGTCAGAGTCTGGCCAACGCGGCCCATCAGCTCGCTGCTGTCAGCGCCGTTGATCATCAGCGATTGCAGCGTGGCGGGTTGCTTGTCGGTCGCCAGCTTCAGCCAGATCTCGGCGCTCTGCTGATTGTTGATGCCATCGGTCCAGGTGGCGTACTGGATCTTGTAGGTGTAGCGGGGCGAGGCCAGGCTGGTGTCGAACAGCAACTCGTCGCTGTCGATGATCACCGGGTTCATCGCCACATCCTGATAGACAAACTGACCGATGCGATCGCCGCTGCCTTCCACGTCCACCCGGATCATCACCTGCTCGCCCTGGGCAATCGGGGCCTCGGGCTGCACCAGGAAATAGGGCGGCTGTTCGAGGTTCTCAAACACGTCGTCACCGACGGTGACCCGGGTGATGGCCAGCGGATCGGTTTCGACGTAATCCGCCATCTTGAGGGTGAAGTAGGCCCGGCCGTCCACCTGGCCGTCCAGACCCATAAAACCGTCGTCATTGAAGTAGGAGGCCACCACTCCCAGCGCCTTGTCCTCGGCGTTGGCGGCGGTGATGTGGTAGGTCATCTCAAACCGGCCATTGTCTCCCTCCACATCCACTGGCAGGCCAAAAGTGTCCTGGAACTGTGCGCGGATCGGACGTTGGTTCGGGTCTTCGATCATCATGGCGAGGGTGACGGCGTCGCCGATGGCAAAGGGCTGTTCCGGCCAGGAGTTGGCTTGCTGGGTCAGGGTTGGCTCGACAACACCGTTGACCTCGAGATGGGTGATCACCGGGTCCTGGTGCATACGGAAGGCGCCGATGGAGCCATCAAACTCCTCGATATTGATCAGGGTGCGGGTCCAGATGTTGGAGCCGTCGATGGCCAGGGCATCCGCCTCCAGGCGGTACTGGCCGGTGGGGATACGGTCAAACTGGAAGTGGCCGTTGTCGTCGGTGACGGTTTCAAACTCACCATGCTTACCGGTGAGCTTGACCGGTACGCCGGATAGCAGCACGCCGCCGGTTTCGGTAAAGGAGAAGTCGGGCTGGCCGTCGCCGTCGATGTCGATAAGGCGGTCGGCGATCATGTCGCCGTCCACGTCGATGTTGAGGTCGGCTTTACGGTCACCGCTGAGGTCGATATTGACGTCGGCTTTGCCGTCGCAACTGGTGTCGACGTTGAGGTGGATCCCCTCGCGCCCGGTCAGGATATTGAGATCGGCCCGGCCGTCGTTATCCCGATCGATGTTGTAGTACAGGTTACCCAGATCGTCGGTGAGATTGGTGTCCGCCTGACCGTCGCCATCGGTATCGAGATTCCAGCGCGCCTCGGCCACCAGATTGTTGTAGGCGTCGCCACAGACGTGCCAGGTGGCCAGATCGGCCTCGCCCTGCTCGCCTTGCGCCAACAGGTCGGCAAAGTGACGGGGACGACTGACACGCGCCATCGCCTGCGGGTTAAACAGGTAGCCATCGGCCTGCAGATGCCCCTGCAGGGCTACGGCATTGCCCGGGGTGTCGTCGGAGCCACCGCCACAGCCGGCAAGCAGCAGGGGCAGCAGGGAGAGGGAAATAAGGGGTTTGAATTGACAGCTCATCAGCGTGCTGGGGTTCCATTGGCGTGGCGCCGGGGTCGATTTCACCGTCCTGGGTAAAACATCGGGGCTCGCGCAGCCGGGTTTCCGTTATTCACCCGCCGTCCTGGGCGGTAAAAAAGTCGGCGCGAAGAATAGGTTATGCGCGAGGCCGGTTCACGCACTTTTGCGGTTGGGCACCGAGGCTGTGATCAACATCACCAGGGGCCAGTGGACGCGGTGGCAGAGGGTTTTGCCCGGGCAACAAAAAGGGAGCCCGAGGGCTCCCTTTTTTCGTGCGAATTCGCGGTTACTCGTCGGAGGCGTAACCGGCGATGGGCAGGGGTTCACCATCGAACAGGGCGTGGCCGTCGGCCATGGCCAGGCGCCCCTGGGCAAACCACTTCACCACCAGCGGGTAGATGCGGTGTTCCTGGGTGTGCACGCGTTCGGCCAGATCATCGGCGTCGTCGTCGTCAAACACCGGCACCTTGGCCTGCAGGATCACCGGACCGCCATCCAGCTCCGGGGTCACGAAGTGAACGGAACAGCCATGCTCCTCGTCCCCGGCGTCCAGCGCACGCTGGTGGGTGTTCAGCCCGGTGTACTTGGGCAGCAGGGAGGGGTGGATGTTCAGCATCCGGCCGGCGAAGCGGTTTACAAACCCTTCGGACAGGATCCGCATAAAGCCTGCCAGGACCACCAGATCCACGTTGAGCTGGTTCAGTTCGGCCTCAAGACGGGCGTCGTAGTCCTCGCGGCTCTCGCCCGGCTTGGGGGCGACCACCAGGCCCGGGACACCGGCCAGTTCGGCACGGGTAAGGCCGTAGACGTCAGCCTTGTTGCTCACCACGGCGACCACCTCACCGTTGATCTCGCCCGCTTTGCAGGCATCAAGGATGGCTTGGAGGTTACTGCCGTTGCCGGAGATCAGCACGGCGATGCGGATTGCGTTCATCGGGTTTCCTTAGTTGATTTCCACCTGGCCTTCGTCGTCCTGGCGCTCGGCAATCTGACCGATGATCCAGGCTTGCTCACCTTCAGCGTTGAGCAGTTCGACGGCGGCGTCGGCCTGTGCGGCGGGCAGGGCAATAACCAGGCCCACGCCGCAGTTGAAAGTGCGGTACATCTCGTGCTCGGCGATGTTGCCGGTTTCCTGCAGCCAGTTGAACACCGGCGGCCACGCCCAGCTGGCGCCATCGATCACCGCCTTGGCGTTGGCGGGCAGCACGCGCGGGATGTTTTCCCAGAAGCCGCCGCCGGTGATGTGGGAGATGGCGTGAACCTCGTGGGCCTTCAGCAGCTTGAGCACGGATTTTACGTAAATTTTGGTGGGCGCCATCAGGGCGTCGATCAGCGGCTGACCGGCCACTTCCACCTCGGCCGGGTTGTCGATGCGCTCCAACACTTTGCGGATCAGGCTGTAGCCGTTGGAGTGCGGGCCGGAGGAGGCGAGGGCGATGAGGGTGTCGCCAGCGGCCACTTTGCTGCCGTCCAGCACCTCATCCTCTTCCACCACGCCCACGCAGAAGCCGGCCATGTCGTAGTCGGCGCCTTCGTACATGCCGGGCATTTCCGCGGTTTCGCCGCCGATCAGGGCACAGCCGGCCAGTTCACAGCCATCGGCGATGCCGGTCACCACGGAGGTGGCCACGTTCACGTCCAGTTTGCCGGTGGCGTAGTAGTCCAGGAAGAACAGGGGCTCGGCGCCCTGTACGATCAGGTCGTTCACGCACATGGCCACCAGATCGATGCCTACGGTGTCGTGACGCTGATGGTCGATGGCCAGACGCAGCTTGGTGCCCACGCCATCGGTGCCGGAAACCAGCAGGGGCTTTTTGTAGCCCTGCGGCAGGCGGCACAGCGCGCCGAAGCCGCCCAGACCGCCCATCACTTCAGGACGTCGGGTGCGCTTCACCGCGGATTTGATGTTCTCTACCAGGGCATTGCCCGCGTCGATGTCAACGCCGGCGTCTTTGTAGCTCAAAGAGTCTTGGGGTGTAGTCACAGAGGTGGCCTCAACTGAGAGTGTTCTATTTATAAGACGTAGGGTGTTTTTATTGGCGCGCATTCTACCAGTTGCGTCGATGATCCCCAAGCTTCAGGCCCATTGGTTCAACGATTCGCCATCCGGGGCGTTGGATCACATTCCTGAACAGTGATGGCGCGGTGGATCTTCCTCCCACGGCGAAGTTCACGCTAAAATTCCGCTAATTTGTCTGGCGAAACCTGGAGATGACGATGAAGGTCACCGAAGTCAAGCACCCCCTCATTCAACACAAACTGGGCCTGATGCGCGAGGCGGACATCAGCACCAAGCGCTTCCGTGAGCTGGCTGGTGAAGTGGCGGCACTGCTGACCTACGAGGCTACGGCCGACTTCGAAATGGAAACCGTCACCATCGACGGTTGGAATGGCCCCATCCAGGTCAACAAGATCAAGGGCAAGAAAGTCACTGTGGTGCCGATCCTGCGAGCCGGTCTGGGCATGATGGACGG
>CAZWED010000074.1:0-12302 GCA_964632645.1 uncultured Ferrimonas sp.
CTCGACGTCACCCTCAAAGTTAACCACACGGTTGTTCTCGGTGCGACCCCGAAGCTCCATGGCGTTTTTCTTGGAAACGCCCTCAACCAGGATGCGCTGCACGGTGCCCAGCATACGACGGCTGAACTGCATCGCCTGCTGGTTGATGCGATCCTGCAGGATGTAGAGACGCTGCTTCTTGGTCTCTTCGGACACGTCATCCACCATGTCGGCCGCCGGGGTACCCGGGCGGGGGCTGTAGATGAAGGAGAAGCTCTGATCGAACTCGATGTCGGCGATCAGCTTCATGGTGTCTTCGAAATCCTGATCGGTTTCGTTGGGGAAACCGACGATAAAGTCGGAGCTGATGTGGATGTTCGGACGCACTTTGCGCAGACGACGGATGATCGACTTGAACTCCAGCGCGGTGTGGTTGCGCTTCATCATGGTCAGGATCCGGTCAGAACCGCTCTGCACCGGCAGGTGCAGGAAGTCCACCAGCTCGGGGACGTCGGCGTAGGCGTCGATGATGTCCTGGGTGAACTCCACCGGGTGGCTGGTGGTGAAACGCAGGCGATCGATGCCGTCGATGGCCGCCACGTAGCGCAGCAGGTCAGAGAAGCGGCAGATTTCGCCATCATGGGTTTCGCCACGATAGGCGTTGACGTTCTGGCCCAGCAGATTGATCTCGCGTACGCCCTGTTCCGCCAGTTGGGCCACTTCGTAGAGCACGTCGTCCAGCGGACGGCTGACCTCTTCACCACGGGTGTAAGGCACCACGCAGAAAGAGCAGTACTTGTTGCAGCCTTCCATGATGGAGACGAACGCGGTGGCGCCCTCGGCGCGGGGCTCTGGCAGACGGTCAAACTTCTCGATTTCGGGGAAGGAGACGTCCACAACGCCTTTTTCGCCGGCCTGGATCTTGGCGATCATCTCCGGCAGGCGGTGCAGGGTCTGGGGACCGAATACGATGTCGACGTAGGGGGCGCGTTCGCGGATGGCGTCGCCTTCCTGGGAAGCGACGCAGCCGCCCACACCGATCACCAGGCCGGGGTTGGCGTCCTTCAGCGGGCGCCAGCGGCCCAGCTGGTGAAACACCTTCTCCTGCGCTTTTTCGCGAATGGAACAGGTGTTCAGCAGCAGAACATCCGCCTCTTCGGCTTCTTCGGTGAGGGTGTAACCGCCAAACGCGTCGAGCAGATCCGCCATTTTGGCTGAATCGTACTCGTTCATCTGGCAGCCCCAGGTCTTAATGTGCAGTTTTTTTCTCATCAATCAGCGTCTCTCCGGAAAAAATAGCAGATTATTTTATACCAGAATGTCGACGCTGGCCAGTTGTTGCGCGGGTTCAGGGCTGGCAGTGACGGGGGGCGAACGCCACGTCGGCGGCGCCGGCGCTCTGAACCTCTTCCTCTTCAGACTCTTGAGTCAGCTGATACTGCTCACCCCAGCGGGACAGGGTTTCATGCACCTGACGTTGAATGTCCAGCACCAGTTCATAGCGGATGGTGGCGCGGGCCTGGTTGATCTCTTCCACGATGGGGCTGCTTTCACGCAGGCCGTGAACGGTGTACTGGTAGTCAACGGCGTGGGCCATCGGGGCCATCAATGACAAACTCAGGATCAGCGGAAGCGGTTTCATGGCGGTGTCTCCTTGGGCTCTTCCCTCACTCAGACAGGTTGAGCATAGAGGTCGGTTGCCGGCCGCTCCGGGACAGATGTAAGCGGATGTGAGTAGAACCCCTGCCATTGACCTTTTATTACTTAACCCTGCCTTTTGACATAGAATGGGGCCATCTTTTCCCGTCCTGAAATCGCATCGATATGGAGCAGTACGACATCCTGATTGTGGGCGCCGGCATGGTGGGGGCCGCCAGTGCCTGTGCCCTGGCCCGGCGCGGCTTTTCCGTGGCCATCGTGGAGGCCCACGAGCCGCAGGCCTTCTCGCCGGAGCAGCCGATGGATCTTCGGGTCAGTGCCATCAGCGCGGCTTCCGAGCGCCTGCTGGAAGAGCTGGGGGCCTGGGATGCCATTGCGGCGATGCGGCTCGCCCCCTATCAGGTGCTGGCCACCTGGGAGTGGGCGCGCAGTGAAGTGCGCTTTGACGCCAGCGAACTGGGCCACAGCCACCTGGGTCACATCATCGAAAATCGGGTGGTGCAGCTGGGCCTGTGGCAGGCGATGGCCGCACAGGACAGGATCACCCTGCTGACCGGCGCGGCACCTTCGCGGATTTGGCAGGACGCCGACGGCGCCTACCTGACGGTGGGCGAGCGGACCCTTCGGGGACGGCTGATGCTGGGCTGCGACGGGGCCCGCTCCCGGGTTCGCGAAGTGGCCCAAATCGGCCTGACCGGCTGGCAGTACCGCCACCATTGCCTGGCGGTGAACATCACCACCACCTGCCCCCAGCAGGCGATCACCTGGCAGGCGTTCACGCCCTCCGGCCCGCGCGCCTTCCTGCCCCTGGCGGGGCCTCACGGCTCGCTGGTCTGGTACGACAGCCCGGAGAGAGTGGCGCAGCTGATGCGCCTGGATGACGACGCCCTGAAGGCGGCCATCGTTCAGGCGTTTCCCGAGCGCTTGGGGGAATTCAGCATCGACGGGCGCGGCTGCTTCCCGCTGACGCGACAACATGCCCAGCACTACTTCCGTGACCGCCTGGTGCTGCTTGGCGATGCGGCGCACACCATCAATCCGCTGGCCGGACAGGGGGTGAATCTGGGCTTCAAGGATGTGGCAGAGCTGGCGGCAGTGCTGGGCCACGCCCTTGATTGTGGCGAAGTCTGGGACAGCCCGGATGTACTGGCCCGTTACGAGCGTCCGCGGCGACGGGACAACCTGCTGATGCAGTCCACCATGGATCTGTTCTACACCCTGTTTTCCAACGACCGCACCCCCTTCAAACTGGCCCGAAATCTGGGGTTGATGGCGGCGCAGAATGCCGGACCGGTCAAAACCCAGGTGATGCGTTACGCCATGGGGCTGTAAGGGCCGGTGCGTAAGCTCTGGTTTAATCCCGCCTTCAATCAGTCGCTGCGACTGACCCTCGCCCTGCTGCTGGCTTTGGGGATCGCTTACCCCCTGGGGCTGGTCGGTCCCACCGCGTTATCGATGCTGGCGCTGCCTGCGGTGCTGGTGTCCGCGCTGGACCAACCCTCGCCCCGCTGGTGGGGGCGAATTGCCCTGGGGATCACCGGCTTTGTGCTGGCCAGCGGGCTGACCGGCACCCTCAGTCATTGGGCGCCGGCGCTGCTGCCACTGTGGTTTGCCCTGCTGGGTCTGACTCTGGGCGCCCTGGCGGCCTGGGGGGAACTGGCCGGCCGGCTGGGGATGGGCATCCTGGTGATGGCGGTGGCGGGGCTGGCTACGGCGCAGCAGGGCCCCCCCTGGGTGCTGGCGGCGGCGTTCGGCGCCTGCGTGTTGTGGCTGATGGCGTTCAGCGCACTGTGGTACCGGCTGTGGCGCCACTATCCGCTGCGACAAAGCCTGTCCGCCACCTACCAGAGCCTGGCCCAGATCCTGCTGGATCGTCCCGCCCAGTTGCGGGACAAAGGGCTGCCGGTGGAGTTTCATTCGACCCTCGGCAGCCAGATCGCCCTGTGCCGTCAGCAACTGCTGGCGTTTGGCCGGCAAGGCGACATCGCGCCCCTGCGCAACGCTTTTGTCGCCGCGGTGGACCTGCAAGAACGCCTGCAGGCCACGCCGCATCCGGAACAGACCAAGGCGCTGTTTACCCACCCGCAGATCTTCCCCCTCTACCGCGCCTGGACCCGTGCCGTGGCGGTCCGCTTACGTCGCCTCGCGCGGGATCTGGCCCAGCACCGCCCTCTGCTCAGCGACGATCGCCATCAGGCAATGGCCGAGCCTCTGATCGCCGCGTTGACCCCCATCGCCGAGTCGGGCGGGCCGAAGGGGATGGTGGCGCACTACATGATCGGCAACGTCCGGCGCATCTCGCGGCTGGCTGAGCGGGTGGCGCCCCTGTACCAGAGGGATTTCCTGCCACTGGCGGCCCCGGACTGGCGTGCCCGGTTGCGGGATTTGTGGCACTGGTCGTCACCGGTGTCCCGCGGTGCGGTGCGGCTGGCGGTGCTGCTGGGTTGCGGTTCCGCCCTCAGTCAGCACCTGGGGATGGCCAACAGCTACTGGATCCTTACCACCATCGTTATGGTGACCCAGAGCAGCTACGTGGCCACCCGTCAGCGGGTGGGACAGCGCGCCGCCGGCACCTTTGCCGGACTGGCGCTTGGGGCGCTGCTGGTGTGGCTGGGGTTTGACGATAACGCTGCCTTGGTGCTGGCGCTGATCCTGGTGCCGGTGACCCTGGCCCTGGTGCCCGTGCACCACGGCCTGACCACCGCCAGTGCCACGACTCTGCTGGTGTTGATGTTCGAGTATCTGGGCTTTGGCGGCGACTCCATCCTGTTGCCCAGGATGCTGGACACGCTGATCGGCTGTGTGCTGGTGTTCGTCGCCTTTCGCTGGCTCTGGCCCCAGTGGCAGGGGGGACGTCAGGCGCAGTTGCGGCGCCAGGCGCTGGCCGTGCTGCATCGCTATCTGCAACTGGTGTTGCTGGCGTTTGCCGGCAAACCGGTGGAGCCGGTGCAACTGGCCCGGGCCCGCCGTCTGGCCTATGAGCAGGGGATCAGCCTGACCGCCAGTTTCCAGCAGATGAAGCAGGAGCCGGGTTACCGGGACGAAGCCACCAGTTTGGCCTTGCTGGCCCAGTACAAGGGAGCGATGAGCCACATCAACGCGGTGGTGCCCTTTGCCCGGCGGGGTGTGGCACTGCCGGAGGGGATGGCAGAGCGGTTAACGGAGGGGTTTGATCAGGCCTATGGCCAGCTGGTGGCCGGGCTGGAGGGGCAGGGGCGCCCCTGGCCGGAAGCGCTGAACCAGACCGCCAGCTGGCTGTCCGAGCAGTTGATGCAGCAGGAGCCTAATCGGGCCGGCTTTGTGCTTTACCAGATGGCCCTGCTGCTGGAACGTTACCAGCGCCTCAGTGGCTTGCTGGCGCCACAAAGCGGATCCGGGCCTCACAGCCCCCTTCAGGACGGTTCTCCAGGCTGAACGCCCAGCCGTAACGGTGGCAGAGATCGGTTACGATCAGCAGCCCCAGTCCGTGTCCGTCCCCTGAGTTGGGGGTGTCCCCCAGGCCCTGTCCGGAGTCTTGGATGGTCAGGCTGTCGTCGCTCAGCCGGAGATCTATGGTGCCCGCCTGCGTCGCCCCGATGGCGTTGCGCACCAGGTTGCCCACCACCATGGCCACCACCGCTTCGCTCGCTTCAATCTCGGGTTCGCCGCTGACCGTCAGGCTGAACGTTATTGGCTTGTCCCGGGCGGCGGGGCGGTTTTGTTCCAGCACCGACTCCAGCTCCGCCTGCCCGAGAGTGCGACGGCAGCGCTCTTCATGGCGTTCATAGCGCACCAGACTCAGCAGCGCCTCCACGGTTTCCTCCATCCGCGCGGCAGCGCTGACGATGCGCTGTTGCTGGCGCTGGCGGAACGCGGGTTCGCCAGCGTCATCCAGCAGACGGGTGGCACCGCGAATAATGGTGAGCGGGGTTCGCAATTCGTGGCTGGTGTAGCGGGCGAAGGCCTGCTCCCGTTTCAGCAGCCGGTTGACTTCACGGCGGTAGCGGTTGAGTTCGTCGGTGAGCTCCTGAAACTCGCGGGCGGCCCCCGAGGGAATGGTGAAGGGGCGCTCCGGGTCACCCTGGTGGGCCATCAACTGCTGACTGAGGTCGTTCACCGGTTGAATCAAACGGGCGGAGAGGCGGATCAACACCCCGCCCAGGCTGGCCAGCAGGATCGCCGTGATGACGATGATCACCAGGCTGATCAGCCCGTTCTCATGTTCGGTCAGCTCCAGCGGCTCGGCGTGCGCCAGCAGGTAGATGGGCGTGCGCTCGTTGCCCTGGTAGTACTGATCCACCACGATAAAAAACTCGCCCTTGTCGGTGCGGATCTCCGCCTCCTTCTGCACCGCATAGCGGAACTCGTCCGGCACAAAGTCGGGCAGAGTGTCCGGGTCGTTGTAGGCGAAGGTGACCTCATCCAGTTGTTGCGGGCCCCGCGCTCCGGTCAGGTAAAGGGCTTCGGCGTAACCGCGGTTGGCTTCCAGGTGGCGCAGGCTGACGTTGTCTTCCGCCAACATGATTGCCTGGCGGATCAGCAGGTAAAGCACCAGGCCAACCAGCACCGCCAGGGCGCTGAACACCAGCGCCAGTTTGCCGGTCAGGGTGGAGGTTGAGCCGGGGGTCATTGCGGGATCGCCAGGCGGAAGCCGACCTTGGGGACGGTCACCAGCATGGGAACCGCAAAGGGCCGGTCGAGCTGGTTGCGCAGCTGATAGATGTGGCTGCGCAGCACCTCGTTGTTGGGTTCGCCGTCCGGCCAGAGTGTGCCGCACAGCGCCTCCCGGGTGACGATCTCCGGCGCCGAACGGCAGAGCATATCGAGGATCGTGTAGGTGTTGGGATTGAGCGCAATGGGGCGCCCCTGGCGGGTGGCCGTCCGGGTTTGGGGGTTCAGCACCAGTTCGCCAAAGCGGCGTTCCAGTGGCGTCACCTGGCCACGGTAACGCCGCACCAGAGCGGTCAGGCGGGCCTGAAGAATGTCGAGGTCAAAGGGCTTGCTGAGGTAGTCGTCGGCGCCACATTGGAATCCGGCGAGAGTATCGTCCCGCCCCCCCAGCGCCGTCAGCATCAGTACCGGCGTGCGCTTGCCCTCCTGACGTAGCGTCTGGCACAGGCTGCGGCCGTCCCGTCTGGGCAGCATCAGGTCCAGGATGATCGCATCAAAGTCCTGCTCCCGGGCCAGGGTCAGGCCCAGCTCCCCGTTGTCGGCGTAATCCAGCTCCACGCCCTGTGCTTCGAAAAAGTCAAAGATGATCCCGGCCACATCCCGGTTGTCTTCCACCAGCAGAAGTCGTTTTAACACCTGTTCAGTCATACCGCGCCGTTCAATGTGAGTAACGTGCCGCCGGGCCCGTGAAAAAAATGTCGATAACGTTTTTTCCACGTGGGGTTTGGACAATGGGCGGCATCGGCCATCTGGCCAGTTTGCCCCTATTGTGAGAGAGCGATGCTGAAACTGAAAGCGTTACCGACGGATGAAATCGCCCCCATCACCCTCAGTGTGATCATTCCCCTCTTTAACGAAATCGAGGTGCTGCCGGTACTGCATCAGCGGCTGACCGCCGTGCTGGATGCTTTGCCGGAGCGCTGTGAAATTGTCTACGTGGACGACGGCAGCCAGGATGGCAGCCATGAACTGGCCCAGCGTCTGCCGCCCAGCAGCAGCGAACACCTCTGTCTTTCCCTCAGTCGCAACTTCGGCAAAGAGGCGGCGATGAGTGCCGGCCTTGCCTACGCCCGTGGCCAGGCGGTGATTCTGCTGGATGCGGATCTTCAGGACCCGCCGGAACTGATCCCCGAAATGCTGGCCAAGTGGCGCGAGGGCTACGACGTGGTCAACATGCAGCGCCGCCGGCGACTCGGTGAGAGCTGGTTCAAACGCACCTCTGCGGCGGCCTATTACCGCATCCTCAACTGGCTGTCGGACATGCCCATCCCGGAGAACGTTGGCGACTTCCGGCTGCTGAGCCGTCAGGTGGTGGACCAGCTCAACGCTCTGCCGGAGCGCAGCCGTTACATGAAGGGGCTGTTCGCCTGGCCCGGATTCCGTCAGCTGACCCTGCAGTTTGACCGTGACCCCCGTGAAGCCGGACAAACCAAGTGGAACTACCCCAAGCTGGTGGGGCTGGCGATGGACGGCATCACCTCATTCAGCATTAAGCCGCTGCGCCTGGCCACCTGGACCGGCCTGACCATCGCCATCGGCGCCTTCCTGTACGGGGCCTGGGTGGTGGCCAAAACCCTGATCTGGGGCGAGCCGGTGGCGGGTTATCCCTCGTTGATGGTGGCGATCCTTGCTCTGGGCGGGGTCCAGTTGCTGGCGATGGGCTTGCTGGGCGAATACCTGGGGCGGGTGTACATCGAAGCCAAGGGTCGCCCCAACTATCTGGTGGCGGAGGTGGTGGAACGGCCCCGCAGTGTGCTGCACCGTGCCCGGGAGGTGCAGGGATGATCGCCCCGCGCACGTTCTGGATGCTGGCGGCCTTGGCGCTGCTGGTGCGACTGGCCACGCTGGGCGCCTACCCGTTGATGGACACCACCGAGGCCCGTTACGGCGAGATGGCCCGCATCATGGTGGAAACCGGCAATTGGCTGACCCCCCAGTTTGATTACGGCGTGCCGTTCTGGGGCAAGCCGCCCCTGCACACCTGGATGAGCGCAGGGGGGATGGTCGCCCTGGGGGAAAACGAGTTTGCTGCCCGCCTGCCACACTGGCTGGCCGGGGTGATGACCCTGGCGCTGGTGGTGGGCCTGGCCCGTCGTCAGCGGGTTAACCCGGCGCTGGCCGCGCTGGCGCTGGCCAGTTGCGCCATCTTTGCGGTGGCCGGCGGGGCGGTGATGACCGACATGGCGCTGACTTTCGGCCTGACGCTGGCGATGATGGGCTTCTATCTGGGCTGGCAGGGTCACTATCGATGGGGCTACCTGGCGTTCGTGGGGCTGGCGATCGGCCTGCTGGCCAAGGGACCGGTGGTGATCGTTCTGATGGCGCTGGCGGTGGGGCCCTGGCTGATGCTGCAGCATGGGGTGGTGGGCGCCTTTGTGACGCTGTGGCGGCGCTTTCCCCTGATGTGGGGCAGTGTGCTGATGCTGGCCATTGCCGCCCCGTGGTATGCCCTGGCGGAGCAGGCCACGCCGGGTTTCCTCAACTATTTCCTGGTGGGGGAGCACTTCTCCCGCTTTGTGGAAAGTGGCTGGCAGGGGGATCTGTACGGCAGTGCCCACGATCAACCCCGGGGCACCATCTGGCTGTACTGGCTCTGCGCCGCGTTGCCCTGGTCACTGGTGCTGCCCTGGCTCTACTGGCGGCGCACCCGCGCCGGACAACCGCAGTCTGACCGTCCCTGGCTCAGTTTTCTGCTGTTGTGGATGATCGCGCCCATGGTGTTGTTCACTCTGGCGGGGAACATCCTGCCCGCCTACGTGCTGCCCGGTGTGCCGGCACTGGCGCTGCTGATCGCCAGCCTGGCCAGCGAGCGGCAGGGGCGGGCGCTCGCTGGCATCAGCCTGATCACCCCGCTGCTGCTGGTGGCGGCCCTCGGGATGCTGACGACGACCGACCTGAGTGACAACAAGAGCGACCGGGCGCTGCTGGCGGATCTGCCCCCGGCCCCCCTCTACTATTGGCAGCAGCGCCCCTTCTCCGGGCAGTTCTATTCCGCCGGGCGGGCCCGGCTTGCCACCCGCCTGTCGGACCTGCCGGCGGAGGGCGGATTTTACCTGGCGGGGCGCCCCGCCAGCCTGGCGACGCCGCTGCAGAGTGAGCGTCTGCGGTGCCAGCCGATGCGCCAAAGCGGCAAGCGCGTCCTCTACCAGTGTGAGGCGCTCCGATGAGCGGCCGCTTTCTGCGCTTTGCCCTGATCGGAGGCGTGGGCTTTGCCGTCGACAGCCTGGTGTTTGCCCTGCTGTGGCAGTGGGGTGGGGCGTCGCTTCAGGTGGCACGGGCCGGGGCCTTCGTGGTGGCGGCCAGCACCACCTGGTACGGCAACCGACGCCTCACTTTTGCTGACCGGCCCGCCCAGCCCTGCCTGGCCCAGTGGCGCCGCGCCCTGACCAGTGCCGTGCTGGCGGCCGTGCCCAATCTCGGGGTGTTTCAGCTGCTGCTGATGCTGTTGGGCCATCAGGGCATGGCCCCTTACCTGGCTCTGGTGGGCGGCGTGCTGGCCGGAATGGGCGTGAACTACTTCGCCAGCCAGATCTGGGTCTTTGCCCCGCCGCCTGCGCCCGGGCCTCAAGGGAAAGCCCACCCGCAATGAGTCGCTTGCCGGGGGCGGTGCATCCTGCGCATCGCCCTGCGGCATATTGTCGCACCCTGCCGACCGGTCCTTGGTCTTTTTCCCAAAGGGAGTAAAACAGCGCTATCCCATGGCACTTGCCCCGCGCTGAGCGATACAAGGACTCCGTTTTCATGCCTGTTAGCAAGTATTTGGCCGTTGCCGCGGCCGTTAACCTGGCGTTGGCCCTGCCGGCCTACGCCGACAAGATCAGTGACTGCACCGAAGCGGGACACTGTGACGAGTACCAGGTGATCACCGCCGAAGTGATGCACTCTCCACTGACCGTGGTCACCGACCCCAAGCTGCCCCGCCAACCCTTGCCGGCCTTTGATGGCTCCGGCTTTTTGCGCACCATTCCCGGCTTCAACGTGATCCGCAAAGGGGGGGCCGGCGGCGACATTACCCTGCGTGGTATGGCCGGCTCCCGGGTCAACATCGTTAACGACGGTCAGCAGGTGGGGGGCACCTGCGGAGGCCGCATGGACCCGCCCACCAACTACATCTCACCGGATACCTATGAGCGTGTTGAGGTGATCAAAGGGCCGCAGACGGTCAAATACGGCCCGGTGGGTTCGGCGGGTACTGTGCTGTTTGAACGGGACCACTTCGGCCTGGCCGAAACCGGCACCGAGGGGCGGGCCAGCATGACGTTCGGCAGCTTCGAGCGTAAAGACTACGCCATGGAGCTGATCACCGGCACCCCGGACCACTACTGGCGCATCGACGCCAACCATTCCGAGAGCGATGACTTCGAGGATGGCAATGGCGACACCATGCAATCCAGCTATGACCGCGACAGCTTCCACACCGCGGTGGGCTGGACGCCGGACGCGGACTCGGTGCTGGAGCTGAGCTACGGCTTCTCCTCCGGCTCAGCGGAATACGCGGACCGGCCCAATAAGGCCCGCCAGATCGACAATGAAAACGCCACCCTGCTGGCGCGCACCGGCTCCGATCTCGACTGGCTGAAGATGGTGGAGTTCCAGGCCTACTACAACCAGAACGACCACATCATGGACCAGTTCGACAAGCCGGATAACACGGTGCCCGGGGCCAACCCCCGTCGCACCAACCTTGGCGGGCACCTGTGGTTTGAGCTGGCCCCCAGCGACAACTGGGCGCTGTTGGTGGGCATCGACTATCTGGACAGCACCCAGGACATGCGCGCTGGCAACAGCCTCGACGAGCTGCTGGGCAACCCGTTTGAGGACGTCTACAGCAAGGAAAACCTTGGCCTGTTGCTGGAGTCCGACTGGAAAGTGGGCCCGGGCAACCTGGTGACCGGCGCCCGTTATGATCGTTACGAGCAGACCCTGCTGGGCAGCTGGTCCGGTGCCAACAAGGACAACGAACGCACGGAAAACCTGGTCAGTGGGTTTGGCCGTTATGAGTGGCTGCTGGACCAGCACCAGCTCTATGCCGGCGTAGGTTATGCCCAGCGTATCGCCGACTACTGGGAGGTGATGAAGGCGGGTAAGGCCCTGACTCTGGACCCGGAGCAGACCACCCAACTGGACATCGGCTGGATCTACCAGGGGCCGGTGGAGCTGTCCGCCTCGCTGTTCTATGCCGACATTCAGGACTACATCCTGATCGACAACAACAGCATGCCCTCGGCCCGCAACGTTGATGCCACCCTCTGGGGCGGTGAACTGGGCATGAACTACCGCTTTGCCGAGTATTTCACGCTCACCACCACCGTTGCCTATACCCACGGTGACAACGACACCGACGACATCGCTCTGGGCCAGATCTCACCGCTTGAAGGGCGCATTGCGCTGGACTACGAGAACGACAACTGGGCCTTCGGTGCCCTGTGGCGCCTGGTGGACAACCAGGACCGTGTGGCGGTAGGGCAGGGCAACATTGTCGGTCAGGATCTGGGGGAAACCGCCGGCTTCGGCGTGCTCTCCCTCAACGGCGCCTGGAAGCACGGTGAGGCGATTCGCCTGAGCTTTGGCATCGACAACCTGTTTGACAAAGCCTACGCCGAGCACGTCAGCAAAGCCGGCTCCGGCAACGACATGCTGCCACCGGAGGAGCGCACCATCCGGGTCAATGAACCGGGACGCAACGCCTGGATCCGGCTGGACTACAACTTCTAAGGGTTCATCAACCTCGCCAAGCGAAGCGGCTCCTATATGGGGCCGCTTTTTTTGCCCTAATGCGTCGGGGTCCTGAGGCGCTGTCGGTCGCGCGCCGGTGGCGTCACCCGGGCCTGTTTGGATGGCATAGCGGCGCAGCCATTCATGGCGCTCAAAGGGATGCTGGGCGATGTCTGGTTGATGGGGGAGGGGAGAGCAGCGAACGGGGCGCAAAAACGACAAAAGCCCGCGCAAGGCGAGCTTTTGAAAGATGGCTGGGCTACCAGGATTCGAACCTGGGAATGGCGGGATCAAAACCC
>CAZWED010000075.1:0-12285 GCA_964632645.1 uncultured Ferrimonas sp.
CTCACTGCGCAGCACCCGGATCTTGAAGTCCTGGTAGCGCTCGTACAGGGTGGTGCTGTCATCGCTGGTCAGGCCGGAGGCCAGAACCGCCAGGGAGCAATTTCGGTAGAGTTGGTAGAGTTCGGAGGCGGCGCTCTCGCGCAGCCGTTCCACTTCCAGTTGGGACAGTTGATCCAAACTGCCCCGGGGACGCACTTGTACCTGCATGATCCCCCCCTTTTTTTGTCGTTGTCGTTAGCTGTCGATTTCGACCAGATCGCGCCCCTTGCGCTTGGCGCGGTAGAGGGCGGCGTCCGCTCGCTCGAAGGTCTCCTGCATGGTTTCGTTGCCGGTCACCTGTGCGGCGCCGATGGAGATGGTGATGGAGAGTTTCTCGTTGCGGAACTTGAACGGTATTGCCTTGATCCGCTCCCGGG
This sequence comes from uncultured Ferrimonas sp., assembly GCA_964632645.1. Taxonomy (GTDB): domain Bacteria; phylum Pseudomonadota; class Gammaproteobacteria; order Enterobacterales; family Shewanellaceae; genus Ferrimonas. The sequence goes on from CAZWED010000075.1 coordinate 417, forward strand.
TGCGGTTGAGGATCTGCCCCACCTGCTCCGCGGAAACGTCAGGCAGCAACAGCACGAACTCCTCCCCGCCGTACCGGGCCACAAACTCGCCTTTGCGCAGGGAATTCTTCAACGCCATCGCCACCACCTGCAGGGTCTTGTCTCCTGTAGTATGGCCAAAGTTGTCGTTGATCCCCTTGAAGTGATCAATGTCGGCAACGGCGACCCAGAGGTCATTGCCGTAACGACGGACATTCCGGTACTCCCGTTTCAGGCGCTCGTCCAGGGCCGCGCGGTTCGGCAGCTGAGTCAGGGCATCCAGCATGTTAAGGCGCTGCTGTTCGATCAGCTGATCCTTGTAGCCGCTGGCTTCGGCGGTCAGGGCGTTCAGCTCCTTGCGCATCTTCTCCATGCTGCCCTTGAGGCGGGCAAACTCACGGGTCTCCTCCTCGTCGCGCTTGCGCAACAGTTCGCGGATGACGGTGAGTTCATTGGTGACCAGGGATTTCAGCTGGTCCAGATCGGTGGCGTTGCGGACGGAGTCGCCAATCTCGAGACACTGGCTGGAGAGCTGACGGTTGAATTCACGCTGGTGGCCAAAACTGCGCAGGGAGTGGTTCCAGTTTTCCGCTACCGCCTCACGGACCGCATTGAGCGCGTCGTTCAGGGCGTAGAGAAACTGTTGGGAAGCGCTCTTCTCTTTGGCGATGTCCGCCATCAACAGGGCCAGCACCTGCTGATATGCTTCGAGCAGCTGCTCGGCGCTGATCTCCCCCGCCAGCTCCGCCTTGATCGCGGCGATCACATCGCGACTTTCGGCACGGAAGTCGATCTCGCTGAGCAGTTGCGCCAGTTCGTGCGCCAGTTGCCGGTGGCGCGGCGTGATCGGCAGCGGTTCCTCGCTGGCCATGCGTTCCTTGAGCAGCGATTCGTAATAGCCCACCAGGCGGGTCATCTGTGGCAAAAACTCCCACAGGGTGTGGACCGGCTTCTGGACGTCCTGCTGGAAGAAGTGCAGCTCGCGCTGGATCTGGTCCGGCAGCGTCGCCAACTGAGACAGGCGACGGGCCAGTGACAGCAGCGCCTGCTGACTGGTGCCGATCTCCCTTTGGGTCAGCTGATACTGATTCTGCAGGGCGCGGCAAAGGGTGGTGAGTTCCGGCAGGATGCTATCGATGTCGGGGTTGTCGGCCAGCTGGGAACGCAGCTTGGCAAGACGGTTGTCCAGCTCCAAATTCTGTCCTTTGCAGTTGATGCTCAGGTGGTGGAGACACTCCACCAAGGCTTTGATCTGGCGGTCATGCAACTCCTGATGCTCCTTGAGCTGCTGCTGAGCGACCTGGGCACGCTTAAGCTGGTGCGCCAGAGTGTCCTGAGCCTGGGTAGAGGGAGTGGCCTCTTTCATTCGTGATTAAATCCGCGGCATGCCTGCCAGTGTTAGTAACTGATTTTTTTTATTTGATCACATGGTATCTAAGGACGGGGCAAGTGCAAGCCTGCCATCAGTCATGAGCGATCTCGGCCTCGTTATTGGCCCCTTGTTTGAGCTCGTCGGGTTGGGCTGCCGACACAGGCCAGCGTAACGCCTCGTGGTCATTACTGACCAGGCAACGGATCACACCATGCTGAATGCCCTTGATGGCACTGGCATAGAGTTGCTCGGGATTAAGCAGGGGGGCACTCAGTGCCACCGGGCGAAGTTGCACGAACTGGTGCGTGTCGGTGCGTCGGGCCAGATCGTCGGCGCTCCAGAGGGCGAGCTGGGTCAGTTCGAGCGCCTGCTCCGGCGGCAGTCGCAGCAGTGCGCCGGGCTGGAAAGGCAGAGGGATGATGCCGGCACTGATGGGGCCCTCGAACGCCAGCTCCCCTTCAAAGGCGCGTTGCAGGCGGTCGAACAGGCGCAGCATTTCGCTCTCCATCGGCACCTCACTGCGGATCAGGATGGCAGCCAGTCCGAGACTGGGCTCGAACATCTCGTCCAGCCAGGTCTCCCGCTTCAGCAGCGTGAACAGCTTTTGCCGTTTGCGGGTGAACCGTGCCTGGCCGGAACGCAGTTCGGAGGCGGCAAGATCCCCCAGTTTCAGCAGGATAAGATAGCCGGATTCCGCCTCATGCAGGGCCTGAAACAGGGCCCGGCGGTTGCCGGCGCCGGTGTCCTGGAAGGTGTGAACCTGGTGATGCAACAGGGACAACTGTTGCGCTTTGTTGCGGTGGCGGTACCACAGCAACAGGAGGGAGAGGCTCAGGGCCACCAGCAGCAGGCCGATAAGCAGTCGCTGGTTCTCCAGGCGCTTCAGCACCGCCTGGGATTCGTTCAGGGCTTCACCCTGACGCTGCAACTGATTGCGCAGCTGTTGTTCCGCCAGTTGGTTGGTGGCGCCGAGGGCCGCGCCGGAACCGGGCAGCGGCACGGCGATGTCGGCGGCCTGGCGCAACTGTCCCCAGGCCTGCTCGGTGCGGGACAGGGCCCGGTTGGCTTCCGCCATGACCATCAACAGTGCGCGCTCACTGGCTTTGTCTTCATCCTGACGCGCCTCCAACAGCAGCGTTTCGGCCAGCAACAGGGCATCGTTCCAGCGGCCCAGGGCCAGGTAGGTCTGGCTCAGTGTCTGGCGGATGGTGAAGATGAGGTCCTTGTGCGCCCGTTCGGTCGCGGCTTCCAGCGCCAACTGCAGGTAATCGAGCGACTTTTCCGGCTCGCCGGCGTCCAGGTAGGTCAGCGCAATCATCTGCCGGATGCGGGCAATGCCGAGCACCGACTCCTCCTGCAGTTGCAGGTCCAGCGCCAGCATAAAGTTCTGAAGCGCCTGGGACGGGTCATCCAGTTCCCGGTAGATGGTCCCCAGCTCCGCCAGGGCATCGGAAAGGTGGCGGGGCTCGTTCAGCGGTTCCAACTGGGCTGCGGCATTGTGGGCGTGTTCCATCGCCCGGTGGTATTCGCCGATGCCCCGATAGAGGCGGGCCAGCTCAGTCTCCAGGGTGCCGGGAAAGCGGGGCGCCTTAACGTGCTTCGCCAGATTCAGGGCCGCCATGTAGTGCTCGGCCGCCAGACGGGGTTGATCGGCAAAACGCAGGGCACGCCCCAGATTGCGTTCGATCTCCGCCAGCTCCGCCTTGTCACCCAGCGACATCGCCCGCTGTCGGGCCTGGCCGAGTCGCTCTATCGCTTCGGGGAGTCGTTGCAGGTAGCGTAACAGTGAGCCGGAGAGGGCCAGGATCTTCACCTGCAGATGCAGGCTGTCGTGATCATTGAGGCGGGAGAGGGTGAGGTTGGCGGCATCGAACTGCTGCAGGGCGTAATCGTATTTGCTGCGCATGGCGGCGGAGTAGAGGCCATCCAGCAGCATGTGGCGCGCCTGCTGAATCGGCGTGCGTTCACGCTCCGTCAGGCGCAACAGGATCTGTTCCAGCTCCGGCTTCTGGTTCAGTTCGTAGTGGGCAAACCCGAGCAGCAACAGGCGCTCGGTTTCCAGCGCGGGGGTACCGGCGCTGTCCTCCAGCCACTGCTCAAGCACGGCGGCGGGTTGTTCATCGATCAGGGACCAACCACTGCGGGCATCCGACTGGCTGAATGCCCACGCCGATGCCGACATCCAACCCAACAACACTACTAGCCCTGCCCGGAACATCCCCTTCCTCATCTGGATCCCTGTTTCGTCACTGGGTATAGTGCCAGCCCGACATTTCCATAACAACTATAACGATGCTGAAAAGGATTTTGATATGAGGACGTTATCAGGGGCCCTGATCGCGGGGGTTTGCGCCGCCGCGCCCGCCTGGGCTGACGTGGCATACCGCATCGACATTGACCGCCCGCAACACCACCTGGCGACGGTGGAAGCCACCTTTCCCCGGGCCACCGCAGACACCCTGGAAGTGCGCCTGCCAAACTGGCGTACCGGCCGTTACCAGTTGCTGCCAATGGCGGACGGCATCCGTCAGTTCGAAGCACTGGACGCCCGGGGGCGGCCGCTGGCGTGGCAGAAAACCGCCCGGGCGACCTGGTCCATCGCGCTGGACCAGCCCTCGGAAGTGACCATCCGTTACCAGGTGCACGCCACTGAACTGGGCGATCGCAGTCGTCACATTGACGACACCCACGCCTACCTCGACGCCTCCGGGGTGTTCATGTACAGCCCGATGTTCCGCGATGAGCCGTTAACGGTGGCGCTGTCGGTGCCCAAGGACTGGCGCAGCGTGTCCGGCATGACATCCGAGGGCAAACACCGCTTTGTGGCGCCCAACTACGATGTGCTGGTGGACAGCCCGATCGAGACCGGTCTGCACCAGGATTTCGCCTTTGAAGTGGATGGCCGCGACTACGAGCTGGTGATCTGGGGCGAGGGCAACTACGACACCGCACAGATGGTGGCCGACCTCAAGGCGCTGGTGAAAGCCGGTGGCGCCTATTTCGGCCAGGACTACCCCTATGAGCGCTACGTGTTCATGGTGCACGCCACCACCGGCGTTCGCGGGGCCACCGAGCACCTGAACTCAACGGTGATCCAGCGGCCGCGCTGGACCTTCGCCAAGCGGGAGGAGTACCTCGGTTTTATTGCCACCGCCTCGCACGAACTGGTGCATACCTGGAACGTCAAGGCGTACCGCCCCCAGGGGTTGGTGCCTTATGAGTACCAGTCCGACAACTACACCCCGCTGCTCTGGCTGGCCGAAGGGGGCACCAGCTACCTGCAGAACCTCTGGCTGGTGCAGGCCGGCGTGATGAGCGTTGACGAGTATCTTGAGGATCTGGCCAAGCGCCTGGTGCGTCATCAGGCAACACCGGGGCGGGAGCAGCAAAGCGTGGCGCAGGCCAGCTTCGACAACTGGATCGCCCGGGCCGGTGACTATGGCACCAATCACAGTGTCAGCATCTATTCCGAGGGTTTCCTGGCCAACTGGGCGCTGGATTTCTGGCTGCGGGACGGCGGCAGCGGCATAGATGCGTTGCACCGCGCCCTTTACCGGGAACACCGCCTGCCGGGGGCGTACGACAACGCTTCCCTGCAGGCGCTGTTGAGCCAGTTGGGCCAACGTGACGTGATGCCCTTCTGGCAGAGCCACATTGATGGCCCGCTGCAGCTGGACATCGCCGGGTTACTGGCCCAGGCCGGTCTGCAGCTGAAACTGGCGGACAAACAGAAGCTGGATCTGGGCCTGAGCGAAGACGGCAAAGGCACCCTGACCCGGGTGCGCCGTGACGGACCGGCCTGGCAGGCGGGCCTGACCCCCGGCGACCAGCTGGTGGCCCTGGATGGCCAGCGTTACGACAGCAAGCTTTGGGCCCAGACCCTGGCGCAGTATGAACCGGGGCAGACCCTCACCGTGACCGTGTTCCGCCGCGACCGGCTGATGGAGCGGAAACTGGTGCTGGGCAGCGAGCCGGATGGCCAAGCGCGCATCGAGCCGCTGGCGTCGGTGACCGAAGCGCAAAAAGCCCGCTTTGCTGCATGGTTGGGCGTGGACTGGCCCTTCTGACCGGGACGCCGGAGCAAAAAAGGGAGCGCCACGGCGCTCCCTTTTTCATTGCCAAAACGGCGAAACCGTCTCAGATGCTCTCATCCACGCCACCCATGGCGGCCAGCAGATCCGGCCACAGGCGCTCAAACTCGCCACACATCAGGGCAAAGTCGGCGTCGTAGCGGGCGGCCAGGTCGGTCTTGTCGATGTCGTCATTCTGATCCTGCAGCACATCGGCAAACTTGATCCGTTTGACGGAGAGGTCGGCACTCAGCACAAAGCTGACGGATTCCGCCCAGTCCAGCCCCACTTTCACCGCCAGCAGACCGGCGTCCAGGTGGGCGGTGACTTCGTCGCTGTCCAGCGGCAGGTCTTTCAGCTTCACACTGCCGCCGTTTTCGGCAAGGCTCTTCAGCTCCGCTTCTTCCAGCAGGGTCAGGTTGTGGCCGATGTTGCCGGTGCGTACCCAGTCGGTCATCGCCTCTTCCGGCAGGGTGTTGGGCATCAGCGGTGCCACCGGCAGGGAGCCAATGGCCTGGCGCAGCAGGGAGAGCAGCTCCTCGGCCCGGGCCGCGCTGGAGCTGTCCACCAGGATCAGTTGCTGGCGGGGCAGGATCAGCGCGCGGATCCGCTTGCGACGGCTGAAGGCGCGCGGCAGCAGCAGGGCCACGATGTCCTCTTTCATCGCTTCCTTCTCGGCCTTGCGGGCGGGGCGGCCCTGCTCGTTTTCCAGATGGCTGATGCGCTCGTCCAGCTCCTCCTTGATCACCGAGGCGGGGAGCATCTTCTCCTCCTTCTCGATGGCGATCAGCAGGTTGCCGTCGGCGACGTGAACCAGTCCTCCGCCCACCTTGGGCCCCAGTGCGGCAACGAAGCCCAGCTTGCTCATCTCCTGGCTGCCTGCGGGGGTGAAGGTCAGTGCCTCCATCTGCCGCTCCAGTTCATCCGCTTGCCATTCGAGGGGCTTGGTCAGGCGGTAGGGCAACGCGTTTTTAAACCACATAGGGGATCCTGTCTGCTTGCATGTTCGATGGGGCGGCAGTGTAGGGGAAAAGCGCCATGCCGGGCAAATCCCGACGCTGACGAGGGCCACATTCGCTTGGTATCCTAACGGCGTTGCCCCTCTGACGCGTTGATTCATGAACCTATTTCATACCGCTGACTGGCACCTGGGCCAGTTGCTGCACGGTCACAGCCGTGCCTTTGAACATCAGCAGTTCCTGACCTGGCTGCTGGACACCCTGGAAGCGGAGCAGGCGGATGCCCTGCTGATCTGCGGGGACATCTTCGACAGCGCCAATCCGCCCGCCTACGCCTGGCAGATGCTTTACCGCTTTCTCGCGGATTGCCGTCGCCGGCTGCCGGCTCTCGATCTGATCCTGGTGGGGGGCAACCACGACTCCCCCGCCAAACTCGACGCGCCCCACAGCCTGCTGGCCAGCTTCGGCATCACGGTGATTGGCCAACTGCCCCGGACCGACACGGGGGAGGCGGACTGGTCGCGCCTGATCCTGCCCCTGACCGACGCCAGCGGTGAGGTGGCCGCCTGGTGCCTGGCCCTGCCGTTTTTGCGCAGCGCCGATCTCAACCTGTCCGATCCCGCGCTGGATGAGGCGGAGGACAAACTGATTGCCGGCGTCACCCGCTTGTATCAGGAGGGCACGGCCCTGATGGCGGCAAAGCGGGAGGACGGGCAGGCGCTGATCGCCACCGGACACGCCTACCTGGCCGGCACCGAACTCTCCGAGCTGTCCGAGCGGCGCATTCTCGGCGGCAACCAACATGCTCTGCCGGTGTCCGGCTTTCCGGATGAACTGGACTATCTGGCTCTGGGGCACCTGCACAAGGCCCAGCGGGTCGATAAAGCGGGCAAGGTGCGTTACAGCGGCAGCCCCATCCCGCTCTCCCTGGCGGAGGAGCACTACCCCCATCAGGTGCGAAAATTGCGTTTTGAGGGGCGCAACCTGGTCGCTGACGAGGCCCTGCGGGTGCCGCGCTCGGTGCCCATTCTGAGAGTGCCGGCCAAGCCGGCGCCCCTGTCGGAGGTGCTGGACGCGATCGCGGCGCTGACGCTGCCGGAGGTCCCGTTGGCGTCCCAACCCCTGCTTGAGGTGCGCATCGCCCTAGACAAGCCGGAGCCCCGTCTGCGGGAGCAGGTGGCGGCCGCGTTGGATGGTCGGGCGGTGCGCCTGGCGCGCATCCAGGTCACCCACCCCGGTCAGACGGAGGGGGAGGGCAGCCTGGCCGAAGGGCTGTCGGAACTGACCCCGGAGCAGGTGTTTGTCAGTGGCTACCAGTCCCGCTTTGGCGAGCCGCCCGCCGCGCCCCTGATGGCGGCGTTTTCTGAACTGCTGAATGAGCTGGAGGAGCACGCATGAAAATCCTGGCCATTCGGGGCGAAAACCTGGCCAGTCTGGCCCGCCCGTTTGATATCGAGCTGGCAGAGGGGCCGCTGGCCCAGTCCGGCCTGTTTGCCATCACCGGGCCCACCGGTTCGGGCAAAAGCACCCTGCTGGACGCCCTTTGCCTGGCGCTGTACGACCAGACCCCCCGCTACACCACGGGGCGCCAGGGGGCGGCAGTGGGTGCCCTGGACGGCGACGACAAGCTGTGGCTGAAGAGCAACGACGTCAGGCAGATCCTGAGCCGGGGCAAGGCGGAAGGCTGGGCTGAAGTGGACTTTGTCGGCACCGACGGCGAGCGCTATCGGGCGCGCTGGACGGTGCGTCGTGCCCGGGGAAAACTCGACGGTCGCCTGCAGAACCAGGAGATGAGCCTCACCCATCTGGCGAGCGCCAGGGTGGAAAGTGGCAAGAAAACCGAGGTGCTGGAAAGCATCGAAGCGAAGATTGGCCTGAGCTGGGACCAGTTTCGCCGCGCGGTTCTGCTGGCCCAAGGGGACTTCGCCGCGTTTCTCAAGGCCAGCCCGAAGGCCCGTTCCGAGCTGCTGGAACGGCTCACCGGCACCGAGATCTACAGCCGCATCGGCGCGGCGGCCTTTGAGCGGGGCCGTCGGGCGGAGCAGGAGCTGGCCCGTCTGCAGGAACAGCGCAAAAACCTCGAACTGATGGACGAACCGGCGCTGGCCGATTTGGCCACGCAGATTGCCGGGCTGGCGGCGGCCCTGAGTCGCGGGCAACGGCTGGTCGCAGACGCCGCAAAGGTCGAAGAGCTGGCCCAGCAGTGCCAGGCCCAGCAGCAGTCCATTGAACAACACGCTGAACAGCTGGCCACACTCGACGCGCAGCAGCCGGAGTTCGAGGCGCTGGCTGCGGAACTGAGCGTCTTTGACCAGGCCCAGTCTGCCCGTCCTCTTTACCAGGAGCTCAGTCAGCTGGATGTGGCGCTGGCGGAAGCGGCTCCGAAGCTGACCCGACAGCGTGAGACGTGTCAGCAAGTGGACGCGCGCATTGAACAACTGGCGCAACAACTGCCTCAGCTGCAGCAGGCCCAGCAACAGGCCGAGCAACAGTGGCAACAGTGGCAGGGGCAACGGGGGGAGGCGGAGCAGCTGTCCCGCCAGCGTCAGGGGGTCAGCGAAGAGCTGGACAGCCTGCAGCAACGCCTCAGCCCATTGCGCCAGTCGGTGGCCAGCCATGAAGCGGCTCTGCAGGCGTTGGATCAGGAGTTGCAGCAGCTGGGTCAGCAACAGAGCCAGCTGAACGAATATCGCCAGAGCCATGGGGAGCTGGTGGCCCTGGCGGGCCAGTGGAGCGCCTGGCGCAACCGCCTGCTGGCCTTAGGACGCGACAGCGAACAGTGGCACCAGCTGCGCAATACCTTGCGCCAGCTGATGCCGGAGCTGGAACGTGATCAGCTCCGGCTGAAACAGCTTCAGCTCCATAGCCAAAAGCTGTCCGAACACGATAAGACCCTGACCGACGCGCTGGCCGCATTGCGCCAGCAGGAGCCTCAGGCGCCGGATGTGGAGGCATTGCAGGCTCAGCAACAGCAGCTGCGCCAACTGGTGCGCTGGCTGGAGCTGGAGGAGCGCCTGGCCCCGGCCCGGCAGCATTGTGATGCCCTCGAGCGCCAGCTGACCCAGCTGCAACAACAGCAACAGGGGTGGCAGAGCCAGCGCACCGAGCTGGAACAGCGCATCAACCGCAACCACAGTGCTCTGCAGGAGGCTCAGACCCAATGGCAGCAGGCCCAGGCCACTCTGAGCCTTGAACAGTATCGTCCGCTGCTGCAACCGGAGCAGCCCTGCCCCCTGTGTGGTGGACAGGACCACCCCTATGCCGACCGTGCGCCGGTGGTGGATGCGTTGCTGGCGGGGATGCAGGGTCGGTTGGAGCAACTGGCACTGGCCCTCGAGCAGGACCGGGCCGCGCTGCATCGTGGCCTGGCCGTGGCGGAACAGAGTGCGGCCCAGCAGCAGCGCTGGCAGCGCGAACGGGCGGAATACCAACGGCAGTTGAGCCACTGGCAGCAGGAGCAGCAGGGGCTGTTGGCCAATCACCCGGACTGGCAAGGGTTGTCTGCCCAGGCACTGCAACAGCACGGCCAGAAACTGGATCAGGCGCTTCAACTGGGCCACCAGCAACAGCAGCAGTGGCGCCAGTGGCAACAGCAGCATCAGCGGTTGCAGGCGGAGGCCGAGGCCCTGCATCAGGCGCTGGCGGAGGCGCGCCAGCAACACCACCAGGCGGAGCTGGCACTGCAGGCTGGCCAGGAGCGCCAGGGGCAGTTGGAAACCGAACTGAGCCGTCTGCACAACGCCCTGAAAACCGAACAGGCAGAGCTGGCGGCGGTGTTGCCGCAACTGCCCTGGGCTGAGCTGGCCCAGCAACCGTCCCAACTGCCCGTCCTGGTGGAGGCGCTCGACGATGAGCTGACCCGGCTGAATCAGGCGATGAGCCAGCTTGAAGACGTGGCGCAGGCACTGCAAACCGGCCAGCAGGCCCGGCAACAGCGGGAGCTGGAGGTGCGGGAACAGCGCGCCAACCTGGCGTTGCTGGAGCCCAAGCAGGCGGAACTGAGTCAGTTGGCCGAACGGCTTGATCAGGCCCTGCAGCAGATTTTGCAGGGCGAAGGGCTGGAGGCGCGTCACCAGCGGCTTCAGCAGCGCTGGCAGCAGGCTCAGGACGCGTTGCAGCAGGCCCAGTCGGCGCTGCAAAACGCCCGCACCGAACAGGCCGGCCTGCGCAGTGCGTTGACTCAGTTGGAGCAAACCCAAGCCGCCCAGCAGGCGCAGCGACGGGATTGCCTGGCCCGCTGGAGTGCGTTGTTGCAGACGCTGGGTTTGGCTGAGCAGCAGGTACTGTCGCTGATGGGGCGTGATCACCTCTGGCGCCAGCAACAGCAACAGCGCTTGTCGGCGTTCCAGCTGGCCTGTGAAAGTGCCCGCCGTGACCATCAACGGGCCGTGGATGAACTGGCCCAGCGCCAGATGCAACACCAACAGGCGCAGCAGGACTGGCAGCAGCGCCTGCTCGACAGTGAGTTTGATGCCGCTGATCTGGAGGGGCTGAAAACCGCGCTGGACGGGCTGGAGCGTCGGCACTTTGAGTGCCGTCACCAGCAGGCACAGCAAGCTGCCCTGCGGGACAAGGCGGAGCAGTTGCAGAGCCAGGCCCTGCAAGCGGAGCAGGACTGTCGGGTCTGGCTCGAGCTCAAGGAGGTGATTGGCTCGGCGGATGGCAGCCGGTTCCGCGCCATGGCCCAGTCCCTGACGCTGACCCAGCTGCTGCAACTGGCCAATACCCAGCTGGCGGAGCTGGCGCCCCGTTACCGGCTTCAGCAAACGCCGGGCAACAGCCTGGATCTGCAGGTGGTGGATGGCGATATGGGTGAGGAGATCCGTGCCATTGAAAGCCTCTCCGGCGGCGAAACCTTCCTGGTGTCCCTGGCGCTGGCACTGGCGCTGTCTGCCCTCACCACCGGGGGCGGGCGCATCGGCTCGCTGTTTATCGATGAGGGGTTCGGCACGCTGGACCCGGATTCGCTGGAGATGGCGCTCTCCTGTCTGGACGCCCTGCAGGCGGCCGGGCGACAGGTGGGGGTGATCTCCCACGTACAGACGCTGGTAGAGCGTATCGGGACTCGCGTGCAGTTGAGTGCGGCTGGAGGAGGCACCAGTCAGCTACGCGTCATTGAGCGATAGTCTGAGTAAATCCTTGTTTGTCGGGTGTTAACCGGGTTGAATGCAGTTCGGGGGTGTCACAAAACGATCACGGTGAATTGACATTTAACTGTCACAAAGCCTTGGCACACTTTGCGGCGTTTTCTCCTGAACCCGGAAAACACCCGATTAACAAGGAATTTATCATCATGTCTCTGAATCGCACTTTCCTGGCTGCCGCTGTGGCTGCCGCTATCCTGCCTGCCACCGCTGCTGCCGATGTGAACGTGTACGGCCGCCTGAACCTGACCGCACAGTATGCTGATCTGGGTGGTGACAACAGCGAGGGTGAAACCCGTATCGCTT
>CAZWED010000076.1:0-12248 GCA_964632645.1 uncultured Ferrimonas sp.
CGTACCAGGTCTGCTGGCCCGGCGGCAGCGGCGATCCCCATGCCGGCTGCCCGGAATCCGCTCTGCTGGCCGCCATTGAGCAAGCGATCATGGATGACGTTGATGTCATCAACTTCTCCATCGGTGGCGCCGAAAACTTCCCCTGGGAAGACGCCATTGAACTGGCGTTTCTCTCTGCCCGTCAGGCCGGCATCAACGTCGCTGCGGCAGCAGGCAACTCCGGCCCGTACTTCTACTCAACCGACCACACCTCTCCCTGGCTGACCTCCGTTGCGGCCACCACTCACGACCGCCAGATCGTGATCCCGGAGAAGACACTGAGTGGGTTTGAGGGCGGTGACAGTCTGCCCTGGCAGAACGAAATGACCGGCATGAGCCTCTCCGGCGCCATCACCGCGCCGATCGTGCATGCCCGCTACTACAGCAACCCCAACTCCGCGCTGGCGCCGGAACTGTGTGCCGACCCGTTCCCGGCGGACACCTTCACCGTGGACCAGGATGGCCAGCCCCTGACCGAAGCCCCCATCGTGGTGTGTGAGCGCGGCGAAGTGGCGCGGGTGGCCAAGGCTGCCAACGTGCAGGCCGGCGGCGCCGGCGGTTTCGTACTGGCCAACGTCAGCTGGAATGAAAACGTGGTGGCAGACCCTTATCCGCTTCCCGGCATTCACATCAACAGCAGTTCAGCAAGCACACTGAACCGCTGGCTGAGCGCCGGCACCGGACACCGGGCCAGCATCACCGCTTCCGAGCCGGAACTGATGCTGGATGGGGAACTGGCCGACAAAGTGGCCGACTTCAGCTCCCGCGGCCCCAGCCGGACCGTGCAGAACCACATGGTGCCGAGCGTGGCCGCACCGGGCGTCGCCATCTACGCCGCCTGGACGCCGGACCAACCCTTCACCAACTACCCCACCCCGGCCGACTACGCCATGATTCAGGGCACCTCCATGGCCAGCCCCCACGTGGCGGGCGCCATGGCGCTGATGGTCGAAGCCCATCGCGACTGGACCCCGGCTGAGATTCAGTCCGCCCTGATGCTGACCGCCAACCAGGGGGTTCGTCGGGATGCCTATGGCAACGTGCTGGAGCTGGATGCCCCCTACTACGTGGGCTCCGGGCGCATCGATGTCGATGCCGCCATCCGTGCGGGCCTGGTGATGGACGTGCCGGTCGAGGACTACCTGAAAGCCAACCCGAACCAGGGCGGCTTCGTCAATCGTCTGAACACCCCCAACATGATGGAACTCAACTGCCGCAGCCGTTGCAGCTGGTTGCGTACCGTCACCGCCACCGAAGCGGGCACCTGGCAGGTTGAAGGCCACTCCTGGCCCGGCAACGAAGGGATGAGCCTTGAGGTATCACCGGCCCAGTTCAGCCTCAACAAGGGCGAGTCTCAAGTGCTGGAGATCGTTGCCACCATCAACGAAGACAACTACTCCCAGACCTGGGAGCAGTCCAGCATCGACAACGAGTACGCGCACTACTTCGGCTCCATCACCCTGACCGCCAGCGCCCCTGAGGTGCCGGTGAGCACCATGCAGGTGGTGGCCGGATTCCGTCGCGGCGAGATGCCGGTTGAGCTCAACCTCTCCGCCGGGCGCGATGAGGGCAACACCACGGTGACCGGACTGAAATTCCCGTCCTTTACCGATCTGTCCAGCCGTTTCTACGGCCCGATCGCCCCGGACCAGTCCATCCACCATCTCAAGCCCGATACCGAGTGGTTCAACCCCTTTGATGACATCACCGACGGCGCAGCCTACCGCAGCGTGGTGGTGCCCGAAGGCACCAAGCGCTTCGTGGCTGAAATCGTCTCTGCCGAGCCCTACGACTACGACCCGCTGGTGTATCGCCAGCCGACGCTGGTGATTGGCCGCAGTGCCGATGGCAGTGGCGTTCCGCCGGTCGGCCTGCAAGCCGCCCAGCCGGAGATGCTGTGCATCAGCTACCACGCCACCGCACGCAACTTCTGTTCCTTCAATAACCCGGCACCGGGCACCTACTGGGTGGTGGTGCACAACATCAACGATGCCCGGGTCAATGAGGGTTCACTGGAAGTGGTGCTGAACACCGCCGTGATTGGCGATGAGGACAGTGGCGTCATGACCCTCACCGGTCCCGCCAGCCATGACGGGGTCGGCAACGTCGATCTGACCATGCACTGGAACTGGCCGGACAGCGAGGCCGGTGACGTGCTCTACGGTGGCATCGAGGTCGGCCCGTCGGCGGAAGCCACCGCCGGCTTTGGCTTCAGTGGTCTTCGTTTGAGCCGCAGCGAAAACGACATCCACCTGAACAGCAGCCAGAGCGGGGCCAAGGCCGGTGACATCATCGACTTCACCCTCGACATCCGGGAAAACCTGGAGCACCAGGACCGCGAACTGGCGATTGAGCTGGCACTGTCCGAGGGCCTGACCCTGATCCCGGACAGCGTCCGCTTCAGTGATGGCCTGGCGGCGATGCTGACCCAGGGCGAGCGCGGCTTCAGCCTCAACGGCGTTCAGCCCAGCTCCTTCGGCGTTGAGCGCGGCTACCGCATCACCAACAACCTGAGCAACCCCCAGTGTGTCACGCCTGACCTGGTTGAAGACTGGCACGGCGGGTACATCAACCTGCACGAGTTTGGTCTGCAACCCGGCGCCAGCTGGCTGCAGGGTAACGCGGCCGACGTGTTCTCCGTGCCGATCGACTACCTGTTCTACAAGCCCGCCGACGTCGAGCTGTACGGTCAGGCCAGCATGGGCATGGTTGAGCTGACCCCTGCGGGCCTGCTGAACTTCGAACCCACCTGGTCTCACACCTGGCACCAGGGCATGGCCATCGGCACCTTCAGCAAGGCGCTGGCGCCCTTCTTCAACGATGGGTTTGAAACCACCTACGCCCGCCACTGGGAAGATCCCCAGGGTGTGACCATGGTAGCCCTGTGGGAGGAGGACAACCCGGATCTGGGCGACCTCGCCATCCTCGAGTACGACAACGTTCGTGACCCCATCACCGGTGCCCAGGTCGATTTCGAGATCATCCTGCGCAACGGCATCGACTTCGACGCCAACAAACCGGAAATCATCATGGCTTACGACAACCTCAGCGGCGACTATGCCCGCGGGATCATCGGAGCCGTGGGGTACGCCGGCAAGTGGGATGTCTGGGGCGACGGTGGCGGTTCCGAAGGCACTTTCTACGACATCCTCGGTCTGGACAACCTGGATGAAGTGGTCAGTGATGACCTGGTGCTCTGCTTCGACTATGACGGTCCGGAGCGCACCCGCCAGTCGCTCTCCTTCCAGGCCCGGGTGCATGAGCAGGCGTCTGCCACCACCCAGACGGTCACCGTCAACCACAGCATCAGTGGCAGTGAGACCGAGGAATCGGTGCACGCGATCGCGGTGAACGGCAACCTGTATGTCGCCGCCATCGCCGACCAGGAGATGGATGAAAACGACACCCTGACCGGCATCACCGTCTCCTACACCGACGCCAACACCTACCCGAACCGCATCCTGGTGACCGGCGAGCACATCAGCGCCGAGATCCACGGTGACGAGAGTGGCAGCACCTTCGACCTGACGCCGGACGCCAACTGGCACGGCGAAACCACCGTAACGGTGACCGTTCAGGACAAGGTGCATGGCAACGACGTCGGCAGCGTCAGCTTCACGCTGACCGTGCTGTCCGACGGGGTGGACCCGCAGCCTGAGCCGGAAACCCAACCGGGCTCCGACTCCAGCAGCGGCAGCCTCGGCTTCGGCCTGCTGATCCTGATGGCACTGGGTCTGCGCCGTCGCTTCAGCGTCTGAGCCCCCCCAATGCGCAAAAACGCCGCCCGATTGGGCGGCGTTTTTTTATGGCCGGACAACGCCAGCGTCAGCCGAGAAGCTGGCTGACCCGGGCAGCAATCCGGGCTGCACTCTCCCCCTCGGACACCGAGAAGCAGCGCAGGCTGTCTCCGCCAAAGCGGCGATCCACCTCCAGCATCACGTGGGTCACACCGGGCTGGGCGACAAATGACAGTTCCACTTCGTTAATGCGCACCGCGCCAAAGCCGGTGGGACGGTATTCCAGCTCCTGGTAACAGGGCGCCGATGAGACGAAGTCGGGGCCGCGCAGCTGGCCTTTCTCGACGTCAGCGCTGTGCAGGCTGAATCCGCACTGCGCCACCGCCGCCATCACCCGCGCCATGGTCTCGGTCGGGGCAACGTGCAGGGCATCCCGGTCCCGGCCATCCCTCCCCTGGGCAATGTCGAGCCCGGTCTCCAGCCACACCCGGGTCTGGTTGCGACGGCAGTTCAGGGCGGTCAGCGGGGTTTCCAGCGGCAGGGTCAGCTCGAACCGGTCACTGAGCGACTCACCGGCGCCGATGACAAAGGTGTCATCCAGATGCCAGTGGTGCAGTTGCACGCTCTGCTGGCTTTCGCCCTCCTGATGCTCCACTTCCGCCAGCGTCATCAGCCGAAGATCCAGGCCATTGATGGACTGTGCCACCTCGCCACCCACAATCTGAATCTCGATTTCAAACCGCTCGCCGGGCACCAGCGACTCGCTCAGGATCAGGGTGTCTACCCGGGCAGCGCCAATGCCGACGGAGGCCAGTAACTTCTTAAACATCCGATGCTTCCTTCCCAAAAAAAACGGCCCCATCATGACGTCATGACAGGGCACAGGCAATCCGTGTTATCGCGGCGACAAGGCCCGATTCAGATCGCGTCCAACGCCTCGGTCAGCTTGCTGACGGCGATCACGTCCATCCCTTCAATGGGCTGACGGGGGGCGTTGCCCTTGGGCACGATGGCCCGACGGAAGCCGTGCTTGGCGGCCTCCGCCAGACGCTCCTGGCCGTTGGTGACCGGGCGGATCTCGCCGGACAGGCCCACCTCACCAAACACCACGAGTTCACGGCTGAGGGTGTGATCCCGGAAACTGGACACCATCGACAGCAGCAGCGCCAGATCCGCGCCGGTCTCGGCCACTTTGACGCCCCCCACCACGTTGGCGAACACGTCCTGATCCGACATCATCATGCCACCGTGGCGATGAAGCACGGCCAGCAGCATCGCCAGACGGTTCTGCTCCAGCCCCACCGCCACCCGACGGGGGTTGGCCAGCTGGCTGTGGTCCACCAGCGCCTGCAGCTCAACCAGCAGGGGCCGGGTGCCCTCCCACACCACCATCACCACCGAGCCGGGCGCCTGCTCCTCCCCACGGGACAGGAAGATGGCAGAGGGGTTGGCCACCTCTTTCAGTCCGGCCCCGGTCATGGCGAACACCCCCAGCTCGTTCACCGCACCAAAACGGTTTTTGTGGCTGCGCAGGGTGCGATAGCGGCTGTCGCCATTGCCATCCAGGAGAACGGAGCAGTCGATGCAGTGCTCCAACACCTTCGGGCCCGCCAGGGTGCCGTCCTTGGTGACGTGGCCCACCATAAAGATCGCCACGTTGTTCTGCTTGGCAAAGCGGGTCAGGTAGGCCGCACTCTCGCGCACCTGGGCCACGGAACCCGGCGCCGACTGGACGTCCGCCATGTGCATCACCTGGATGGAGTCGATCACCATGATCGCCGGCTTCTCCCGCTCGGCCACCATACAGATCTGCTCCACCGAGGTTTCCGACAGCATCTTCAGCTTGTCGGTGGGCAGGGACAGGCGATTGGCCCGCATCGCCACCTGTTGCAGCGATTCCTCACCGGTCACGTAGAGCGCGCCCATGCGCTGGGACAGCTGACACATCACCTGCAGCAGCAGGGTGGACTTACCGGCCCCGGGGTTGCCGCCAATCAGGATGGCCGCGCCGGGCACCACACCACCGCCCAGCACCCGATCCAGCTCCGAATAGCCGCTGCTGAAGCGCGGCACTTCGGAGAGATCGATCTCGGACAGGGTCTGCACCTGGCTGGAGCCCGCCCCGGCGTAGCCGCTGTAGCGTTCAGTACGGGCGCTCTTGGCGCTACCCAGGCGCACTTCGGTAAGGGTGTTCCAGGCCCCACAGGCGTTGCACTGCCCCTGCCAACGGGGGTGATCGGAGCCACAGTCGTTGCAGACGTAGGCGGATTTTGCTTTTGCCATAGCAATTTCAATATTCTGGACGATGGCGGTCATTATCACCGATGGTCGTTCAGGGTTACAATGCGCGGCGACTATTGGGACAAGGCCGAAGATCGATGGACAAGCACCAGGCACTGATTGAGCAGCTCAAGCCTCTACTTCAGGAGGCGGATTTTGACCAGATGTTTCAACAACTCAGTCAGGATCTGCCCAGCTCCGAACGCTTCCTGCTCAAGATGGAGATGCAGCGGCTGAATCAGCCCAGCCGCCAGGTGATTGACCTGCGCGATCGCCTTGGAGCCTGCCGCGAGCAGGAGCTCGGCGGCATCAGCCACTTTCTTAACGACAGCGCCGCGGATCGCCTGCAGGAGCTGATGTGCCTGTACGGCAATCGCCTCACCGTCGGCGCCGTCGAGACTCTGCTCAGCGAAGTAAAGCCCGGCCGCAAAACACCAGTCACCCCGGACGCGGCGCCGTCTGCAACGCGCCCCCATGGCCACACCGAACCCCAGCTGCTGGGACACTACATCACCCGGGGGGAAACCCGCCGCACGTTCACCACGGCGGTTCGGGTGCAGCAGGGGCGGCAGGCCAGTGCCGAAGGGCTGACCCTCGACATCTCGGTGGGGGGATGCCATCTGCGCCTGCCCGACGATTTCCGACTCGACCCCCATGCCCCAATGGTGGTGGCCTTCACCGCCCTGGGCCAGGAGTTTCTCGCCCCCGCGATCACGGCGGGCCTGCCCTACCGGATCCTCAAGATCCAGCGCCGCAAAGGGTACCAGTACGTTCGCCTGAAACGGCAGGAGAGCGCCGATGGCGCCGAGCAGGAGTTGCGTCGGGTGATCCAGGCGTGCAGCCTGCGCACCACGCCGGAGATCAACCACCTCATCGCCACCACCCGCAGTCACGGCTACGAACGCCACTTCCTGCCCAAGCTGACCGCCCTGCCCCTGTTTTTCACCATGAACGACGAGCAGCTGGTGCCGATGTTCACTCTGGTCAGTGAGGAGAACCCCACCCTTCTGGGCTACTGGCAGGATGAACGCGGTGTCGGCCAACTGAGTGCGTCACTGGGCACCCTGAGGCTGACGCGCCTGCTGCAGGAGCCGGACAACCCGGAACACCGGCTGCTCTTCAGCTTCAAGCACGAGCAGCAGGACCAGGTGCTGTTTTTCAGCGCCACCCTCTACGAGCTTCGACAGAGCCAGTTGCTGGACGCCTTCCTCGCCGTGGCGGCCCGGCGCAGCAGTTTCCGGGTGCACCGGATGGCGGCCCACCCGCTTTCCGCCGAGGATCGGGAGGAGGCGTTGCGCTGCCCGCTGAGCGGACGCCAGGCCGACCCACTGGTTCAGCAGCAGCTGAACGATCTGTGCCTGGTGCTGATGCTGGAGGAGATCACCTCTGCCGATGCGGTGGCCCGCTACCGCCAGCGCCCCGCGGGTGAGGACGCCAACGCGTTGCGGCGCTTTGGCATGGCCCGTCTCGGCAAGGATCCGATCCGGGTGCTGCCGTTGCAACACAAGGAGCAACGACGGGAAGCCCGTTTTGGCCTGCGCACCCAGGCGCTGGTCAGCGCCGGGCGGAAAACCCTGGCGGCCATGACCCTGGACGTCTCCCCCCGGGGCATCAAACTGCAACTGGCCCAGCCCCTGTCCGCGCCGCTGGAGCGGGACGCCAGAATCGAACTGGAGCTGCCGAAGCTGCAGCCCCTGGCGGGGAAATTGAAACTCAAGGGGTTGCCCTACCGCTTGGTGCGGGCCCAGAAAGATCGCCGCACCCTCCACATCAAGGCGGAGGGCGGCACCGGTCACGCCGGCGTGGTGTTCCTTTCCCATCTGCTGAGCCAGAACCGCGCCAAGCTGTCCGAAGTGGGCAGTGCCCGGCAGCACCGTCAGATCACCGATGCCCTGAACAGCCTGATGCTGAAGCGCCTGCATTGCCTGCCGATCTTTGCCCACAAGCGTCAGGGCCGACTGGGCTGGGACCGGGTCGGACAAGCCATCGGCGGCAACCCGTTGCTGACCCGGCTGGCACCGCCGTTACCCGCCAGCCTGGAATGGCTGTGGGAGCAAGGGGGGCTGAATGCCCTGCTGGCGGAACTGAAACGACCGGATGCGGAACCCAATCCGTTGTGGGAGTGCCTGGTGGCGTTGCCGGTGGACGGCAAGCCCGGTGAGGTGTTGCGATTAACGCCGGAGCAGGACGAAGAAGCGGTCTGCGCCTTTATCCGCCGGGCGCGGGAGCAGGAGCGATTTGTCGCCCTGAGAGCCCGGGTGTTTGTCGCCAACCGGCCTGATCTGGATTATCTGCAGCAGGATCTGGCCGCCATCAGTACCCACGCCCTGCACCGCGCGCGTGAGCTGGAAGAGATGCTCTGGCAGGTTCAGGGGTGTGGCCAGCTGATCGACATCAGCGACGAAATCCTCTGCCGCTTCCGCCTGAGTTAAGGGCGCAACAGGCCGAGTACCGCCTCCAGCCCCAGATGCTGGATCGCCGCATCGGCCTGGGCCACCACTGCGGGTTTGGCGTGCACCCCAACCCCCAGCGCCGCCCGGCTGAGCATCGGCAGGTCGTTGGCGCCGTCGCCCATGGCAACCCACTGGCCCGGATCGATGCCCCAGGCTTCCCCCAGCTCAGTCAGGATGGCCGCTTTGCGCGCGCCATCCACAATGGGGCCATCGACCTCGCCACAAAAGTGCTCCCCTTCCAGCGCCAGGGCATTGGCCTCAAACACATCGATGCCCGCCGCCTGTGCCACCGCGGCAGCCACTTCATTGAAGCCTCCGGAAGCCAGCCCCAGTCGCCACTGGTGGCGCTTTAAGGTCTGGCACAGGGTCAGCAGACCCGGCATCAGGGGTGGCCGCGCCGCGATGTCCAGCAGCACAGAGCGGGGGATCCCCTTCAACATCGCCACCCGTCGACGCAGCGACTCGGCAAAATCGAGTCCCCCTGCCATCGCCTCCGCCGTGACCGACGCCACTTCGTCGTACACCCCACCTTGGCGGGCGATCTCGTCGATGCACTCGATGGTGATGGCGGTGGAATCCATGTCCATGACCAGCAGACCCGGGGTACGCAGCGACGGCAGATTGGCCGGCAGCCACTGCAGTTCGCACTCCCCCGACAGGGTGGGCAACCCTTGGCGGGCCTCGCCCTGCCAGCCGACCCGCTCCAGTCCCCCGGGCAGGGTTTCCGCCACCACCACCGCCAGTGGGCCGCAGTGGGCCAGCACCGCATCGGCGTGGGCCCGGGTCAGCGTCCGCCCAATCAACATCAGGGTGGGCAGACCCGGCTGCCAGGGCAGCAGATCCGTTGCCAG
This sequence comes from uncultured Ferrimonas sp., assembly GCA_964632645.1. Lineage (GTDB taxonomy): Bacteria > Pseudomonadota > Gammaproteobacteria > Enterobacterales > Shewanellaceae > Ferrimonas. The sequence continues at coordinate 9,361 of CAZWED010000076.1, forward strand.
TTGCGGCAACAGCGGAGTGTCTGGGGCAAGACCGGGCATGATAAATCCTTGTATCTCTTCTGTTCTTGGTCGCTACCCATTATAAAGAGAGATATTGAGATGGAAATGGATCGGTTCGGGAATGCTGTGGCGTAATCGAATGCGGGTTTGGCGGTTTTTTCAGATTGGCATCGCGCTGATTCTGATTGTGGCCATCCTGCAGCTCTGGATCAGCAATGAACGCCAGACCTATAACCTGCTGGCCCGCCAGACAGACCAGCTGGCCGACAGCCTGGTTCGCCAGGCTGCGCACGCGGCCGCCACCGCCCTGAAGGTGGACGAACCGGACCAGCTGACCTGGCTGGTCAACTCCCTGGTGGCCGACCCCCGGGTGATCTCCGCCACGGTGTTCAGTCACGAGGGTCAGCGCCTGGCGTTCAGCCAGTCCCTGTTTCCCGAAGCGCAGCTGCCGGACGAGGACACCTTGCAGGAGGCGCTGAACCGCTTCGCACCACTGACCGCCACCGTGCGCCAGGAGGATGAGGTGCTCGGCTACCTGCGGATCCGCATCAACCGTTCCCTGTTCTTCCGGGACAACCGCGCCCTCCATCAGGAGCACCACAATCAGCAACAGCTGATGCTGCTGCTGTCGGGATTGGTCGGGATGTTGCTGGCCCGGGCCCTCTCCTTCAAACGGGCCAGTTACGCCTATCAGCAGGCGCAGCGAAAAAGCCGGCTCCGGGCACGGCGACAGGCGCAAAAAGCGCGTCAAAGCGATGACAGCGCCAAGGATTCAACTAAACCATCCTGATGATTTAGAAAGATTTTTTCTGCGCAAATTCCCTTCATGTCACAGTTTGCCCCGGGTCGGCTGTTACACTGGCTGCGTTTTTTCGAACGCCTTTTTGGACTCCCCCTGTGAAACACCGAACTCTCTCTATCAAGCAGCTGCTGATCGCGCTGTTTCTGGGACTGCTGATCCTGTTCAGCGCCTCATTGGCCCTGGTTTACCACTTCAGTCACCAGGTTCAGCGCCAGATCCACCATCTTGAACAGCTCTACCAAACCAGTACGCTCGCCTCCGAGCTGCTGAACACCGTCTCCGGCCTGCGCCGTGAGCAGCTGGGTTACAGCCTCCGCCAGGTTCAGAACCTGCCCACCAGTGACGCCTCCAGAACCTGGCTCAACGAGCAGGTCGTGCGGATCGACCAACAGACCCGCCAGCTCCGTGAGGTCGCCACCGCCGATGTCCGGGCCCTGTTGGACCCCATGGCCCCGGCACTGGCCGATTTCGCGCAACTGCACCGGGATTTCATCTCCCACGACAACGCCGTTGAGGCCGCCGCCATGCTGAGCGCCATGGGCTCCTGGGAGATCTACAACCGGGTCGAGCAGGGGGTGATCCAGCTGATTGAGCTGGAGAACCGCCAGGTGGCAGACGCCAAAGTCGCCGCCAACGTGGCCATGGACAGACAGGAGCAGGTGCTGACGGCGGTCTCCGTGTTTATGGTGCTGGGCCTGATACTGAGCGCCCTGTTCCTGCTGCGCCGGATCCTGCGGCCCCTCAATGCCACAGTGGAAACCCTCTCCGCCATTGCCGACGGCGACCTGACCGTGACCATTGAACGCCATCGCTTTAACAGCCGCGAGTTTGAGCTGGTGGCGGAGGTGCTGGTTACCATGCGCAACCAGCTGAACGACATGATCGGCCAGATCAGCGCCGCCTCGGTGCAGCTCGCAGCCGCCGTCGAGGAGGTCAGCCACATCGCCAACGACTCCGCCACCGGCATGCAGAATCAGCACAAGGAGGTGGACCAGGTGGCCACCGCCATGACCGAGATGCAAAGCTCCATCGGCGAAATCGCCCGCAACACCGCGCAAACCGCCGAGCAGGCGCGACTGGGTGTGCAGGCCGCCGACGAGGGCAGCCGGGTGGTCGACGCCACCGTGGCGGCGATTCACCAGTCCGAGGCGGAGATCCAGGCCGCCAATGAGGTGATCCAGCAACTGCAGCAGGACACCGCCAACATTTCGCTGATCGTCGAGGTGATCGCCAACATCACCGAGCAGACCAACCTGCTGGCCCTGAACGCCGCCATTGAAGCCGCCCGCGCCGGTGAGCAAGGCCGGGGCTTTGCCGTGGTCGCGGACGAGGTTCGCACCCTGGCCCACCGCACCCAGGACTCCGCCCAGGAGATCAAGAGCACCATCGACCAGCTGCAGCAACGGGCCCAGTCCGCCGGGGTGGTGATGCAATCCAGCCGGGACAAGATGCTGACCAGCGTCGAGCAGGTGCAGCAGGCCAGCTGCGTCATCCGTGAAATCACCACCGCCATCAGTCAGATCAACGACATGGCGATCCAGGTGGCCAGCGCGACCGACCAGCAAACCGCGGTCACCGAAGAGCTCAGCCACAACATCACCAACATCAATGACGCGGCCATCCAGGTGAGCCAGGGCACCGCCCAGGTCTCCCAGTCCACCAGCGAGCTCAGCCAGCTGGCGGTCAACCTGTCGGATCTCATCCGCCGCTTCCGAACCGCCTGAGGGCACAAAAAAGGGGACGCATCTGCGTCCCCTTTCTTTTTCCTGCGGCGATTACAGCAGGGAGTCCAACGTCATGGTGATCATGTCGTTGAAGGTGGTCTGACGCTCTTCCGCGGTGGTGGCTTCACCGGTGCGGATGTGATCGGACACGGTCACCACGCACAGGGCGTTCGCGCCGTATTCGTGGGCCACGCCGTACAGACCGGCGGCTTCCATCTCAACGCCCAGGATGCCCATCTTCTCCATCACATCGAACATCTCCGGCGCGGGGGTGTAGAACAGGTCGGCGGAGAACACGTTACCGATGCGCACCGGGATCTGCGCCTTGGCCGCAGCGTCCACCACATTGCGCAGCAGACCGA
>CAZWED010000077.1:0-12229 GCA_964632645.1 uncultured Ferrimonas sp.
TGGCGCGGGAGATCTTCGTCGCCGGTGCACTGGGCCTGACCATGGCGGCCGCCGTGTTTGGCCTGGGCATGTTCCGGGGCGGCATGGAGATCGCCATCGTGGTGGCCTCCGCCATGGTGTGCGTGGTGCTGGCCGGCTCCCTGATCGGCCTGAGCCTGCCCTTCGTCCTCTCCCGGGTTAACATGGACCCGGCCACCGCATCCGGCCCGCTGGTGACCACCATCGTGGACGCCACGGGGGTGCTGATCTACCTGGGCTTTGCCAGCATGATGCTGGACCTGGCGGTCTGACCCCAATAAAACGGACATTGCGGCCCAGACCGCTGGCACAAAAAAAGCCGCCCCGATGGGCGGCTTTTTTGTGCGCGGTCGCTTACTGGTCGAAGCGTTTGACCGGCCTGGCGATCACGCTGCGCTGGTCCACCCGCACCTCGGCAATCTGCACGTTCAGGGTGTCCGCCACACGCAGCACCGGCTCTCCGTCGAACTTGGCGATGCCGGTTTCTCCGCTGCACTCCAGGCGCTTCTTGTCTTCGCAGAAGAAGGGTGCCGGCACAAACGCCACGGCCCCATTCTCCAGCAGACGCACCCGGGCACCACCGCGGTTGATGTCGATCACCTCGGCCTCGTACTGCCGCTCTCCCCCCTCCTGAACTTTCAGGAAGCGGGCGTACAGCCAGTCACCCACATCGCGCTCACACATGCGGTGCAGCTTGCGCTTCTCCGCCAGGTGCGCCAGCAGTTCGTCATCCAGCTCGTTCAGCGCACCGGGCTGGCCGATGATCGCTTTCAGCAGGCGGTGGTTGATCATGTCGCCGTACTTACGGATGGGGGAGGTCCAGGTGGCGTAGCCGGTCAGACCCATGCCGAAGTGCGGCTTCGGCTCGGCCGCCATCTCGGCGTAAGCCTGCATGCGACGGATGCGGGCATCCAGGTAACCGGTCGGCTGGGCATCCAGATCCCGGCGCAGCTGGCAGTAGCCTTCCAGGGTGGTGACCTTCTCGGCACAGTGGGTCAGGCCGTGTTCGGACAGCAGTTCGATGGCCGCCGGGATCTTTTCCGGATCCAGGCCCGCGTGGCTGTTGAAAATCCCCTTGCCCAGCTTGGCGCCCAGCAGGGCACCGCAGGCGGCGTTGGCCAGGATCATGCACTCTTCAACGATGCGGTTGGCGGTACGGCGGTACTCGGCGTGGATCGCCAGCACGTTACCGGCGTCGTCCACCTCGAAGCGGTAGTCGGGGCGGTCCGGGAACACCAGCGCGTGATCGTGGCGCCAGGCGGTGCGGGCGTTGGCCAGCGCGTGCAGGGCGTGAACCTGTTCAGCGATGGTGTCGTGCTCCGGCTGCCAGGCGTTCTCCACCCCTTCCAGCAGGTCGGACACTTTGTCATAGGCCAGCTTGCCCTGAGAGCGGATGGTGGCGAGGAAGAACTCCGCCTCGCCCAGCTGCGCGCCATCGGCGGCAATGCGGATACGCGCCGCCACTGCCGGGCGATCCGCCCCTTCCACCAGGGAGCACAGTTCGTCCGCCAGCTGACGCGGCAGCATCGGCACGTTGAAGCCCGGCAGGTACTGGGTAAAGGCGCGCTTCTTGGCCTCTTCATCCACGTCGTCGCCCATGGCCACGTAGGCGGTCGGGTCGGCGATGGCGACGGTCAGCTGCCAGCCACCCTCCGCCAGCGTTTCCACGTACAGGGCGTCATCCATGTCTTTGGTGGATTCGGCGTCGATGGTCACAAAGGGCAGCCCGGTGAGGTCCACCCGTTCAGCAGAGTCACCGAGGGCCCACTGGGCCGGATCCGCAGGCTCCACCTTGGCCAGATCGTGCTTGGCCAGGATCACCCACCAGGGCACATGAGGATCATCGGTTTTGGCCACCAGCTCGGACACTTCCGCCAGGAAGGTGTTGTCATCGGGACGCAGGGGGTGGCGCTTCAGGTGCGCCACAACGTAGTCGCCGTCCTTCAGGCTCTCTTCGTCCACGGTTTTCTTTACCCGGGCCCGGATGGCGTCTTTGATCAGCGGGTGATCCGGCACCACGTTGATGCGCCCTTTGATCCGCTTCACCCGCGCCACGAAGCGGGTCAGGAAGGGCTCGATCAGGGTTTCCGGCTCGGCGCTGGTTTTCTCCCCCTCGGTGCGCAGAACGGCGGTCACCTTGTCCCCGTGCATCACCTTTTTCATGTACGGCGGTGGCACGAAGTGGCTTTCACCCTTCTCGGTTTCAATAAAGCCAAAGCCCTTCTCGGTTCCCTTTACGGTGCCTTCCACCGTCGGCAGGGATTCGCGGATCTGCGCTTTAAGCTGTTGCAACAGGGGGTTGTCTTGGAACATCCGACGTCTCTTGATTCGAGGTTAACGGCCCGCCCCCAAAACCGGTGGGGACGGCCAGAAAAACGGCAATTGTACGGGATCTGGAGGGTGGGGCCAATGGCGGAAAAAGCCAGACGGGGCGCGGCTCACCCGCGGTTGGGCAAGCGCTTGTTTTTCATCGGTGAGGGCGTTGGCAAAACGCGGGGCCTTTGGCCGCCACCCTCAGTGGGCGATCAGCACACCCGGTTCACCGGCTGCCCCGCCCGCCAGGCTTGCAGATTGTTGATGGCGATGGCGAGCAGGTTGTTCCGCGCCTCAAAGGTGGCCCAGGCGTTGTGCGGGGTGATGACGCAGTTGCGCACGCCGATCAGGGGGTGGTCCGCGGGCGGCGGCTCACTGGACAGCACGTCCAGCCCCGCGCCGGCGATAACGCCCCGGTTCAGGGCGTCCGCCAGGTCCGCTTCGTTGATCAGCCCGCCACGGGCGGTGTTGATCAGCAGTGCCGTGGGTTTCATGGTGGCCAGCAGTGCGGCGTTGACAAACCCCTGGTTCGCCTCGGTCTGCGGGCAGTGCAGGCTGACCACGTCCGACTCGGCAAACAGGGTGGCCTGATCCACCCAGCGGTAGCCCTCCGGCAGCGTATCGATGGGAGAGCGGGTGTGAACCAGGATCGACATATTAAACCCGCGGGCCATCCGCGCTGCGGCCTGGCCGATGGCGCCGAACCCCATAACCCCGAAGGTTTTCCCCGCCAGCCCCATCAGCGGACGGTTCCAGAAACAGAACTGGGTGGACGCCGCCCACTGTCCCTGCTGCACCGCCTCATGGTGCGACGCCACCGCGCTGGCATGGTGCAGCAGGTGCGCGATCGCCATCTGCGCCACCGACTCGGGGCCGTACGCCGGGGTGTTGGTGACCACGATGCCCCGTTCGGCAGCGGCCTCAAGGTCCACCACATTGACGCCGGTGGCCGTCACGCCGATGTAGCGTAGATCCGGCAGGGCCGCGATGGTCTCACGGTTGAGCACCACCTTGTTGGTCAGCAGTATGGCCGCGCCCGCCGCGCGTTCGAGCAGTTGAGCCGGGGTGGTGTGTCCATAGCATTCCAGTTCACCAAACCGGGCCAGGGGGGACCAGTCCAGATCTCCCGGGTTCAGCGTTTCTCCGTCCAGCACCACGACTCTCATTACCGCTCCTTAAAACCAGATTCGCAGGCCCACGCTGTAATCAACGTCGAAGTCACCCGCATCACCAAAGGTCACATTGGGCACCACTTCACCGAACAATTCAACCATGTCCGCCCGGGCACTCAACCCCACTTTGGTGCGCAGCCCCACCGGCGCATCGCTGTTCTCCGACACCTGCGCCCCGAGGCCGAAATAGAGGTGGGGAAACTCCCGGGTGTGGAAGCGACGGTCCAGGTTGACCACGAAGCGTTCGGTGCCAATGCCCAGGTCCCAGGGGCCGATACCGATGGCGACGGCATCGTCCGTCCCCAATTGATAGCCAACGCCCACGCCATAGGCAGCCTGTGCCGACAGCGGTAAGCCGAGCAGGGCAAGCAGGGTCAGGATCCGTTTCATACTCTCTCCGATAGGGCACAATCGTGCCGGAGGGCGCCGGAAAAGCGTCCTCAAAACTGAACTGAATGATGTTCGGCATTGTAGAGAGAAAAGGAAAAGGCCGTACAGGCGCAAACCGGGGAACTGTGGTGAAGCTCAACATTGTCGAAAAAGCACTGGTAAACAACCCGTTTCGGGCGTTGGCGCAACGCCATTTTGAGACCCCGCGCCTGATGGCACTGGGGGGCCCCTGCCCGGGCGCCAACGCGCTGGAAATTGGCGGAGGTCAGGGGGAAGGCGCCCGCCTGATACGCGACGCCTTTGGTGCCGCGCAGGTGTTCAGCCTGGATCTGGATTTTGAGATGGTGCGGCGGGCAAGACGGCGACTGGGTGACGCCCCCGGCATCCTGTGCCTGCAGGGAGACTGCACCGCCTTGCCTCTGGCGGATCACAGCGTCGATGCGCTGTTCGATTTTGGTGTGGTGCACCATGTGCCGCAGTGGCAGGACGCCATCGATGAGCTGGATCGGGTGGCGCGGCCAGGCGCCACGCTGTACGCCATGGAGGTGTATCGAAGCCTGATCTGCCATCCGCTGTGGAAACGGGTGTTGACGCACCCCCAGGAGAACCGGTTTGACCAGGCGGAGTTCATCGCCGCATGGCAGGCGCGGGGCTGGACGTTGCTGGGCGAGAAGTCGCTGGGCAGTGGACTCGGCTGGCTGGCGATGCGAAAAGGGCGGCCCTGAGCCGCCCTGTCATGCGCCGGGTCCGCGACTCAGAAACGCACCCGCAAGCCGACGTTGAACTGGGATTGAATCATGGTGTCCGCCTCCACCCGGAAGGCGCAGCCTTCGTCGCACACCAGATTGGTGGAATTGTCGAACGCGGTGAACATGGCGCGGTAATCGGCGGTCAGCGCCAGATGTTCAAACAGCAGGTATTCCGCCCCCAGACCGAGACCGAGTGAAAAGAAGGTCTCGCTGGAGAAGGTCTCCTGCGGCTTGATGTTGGTGGCCCCGACGCTGGCGGTGACGTAGGGACGGAAGTTGCCCCGGGGATAGTAGAGCGAGCCCCCGAGGTGGTAGTAGCTGACGTCCACGCCGATGCCGCTGGTGGGCGCGAAGCTGCCCTCCTTGAAGACGCTCTCCTGCTTGCTGTACAGCAGGTAGACCGCCCCGGGATCCGACGTTTCCACCCCCAGCATCAGGCCGTAGTGGGTGTCGTCATCAAACTTCAGCTCCGCCACCGTATCCCGGGAGGTAAAGCCGTTTTCGTCCGTGACCTTCTCGGTCACGTCGAGGGTGCCTCCGGCGGTGTAGCCGTACATGGGCGCGATAAAGTAGGTCCGCTCCGCCAACGCTGGCGCGGCCACCAGGCTCACCATCAACCCCAGGGGGGCCAGAAACGCTTTCATGCTCTCTCCTCAGCCTTCTTTTGCCCGACGCAGCACTTCCCACGCCGCTTGAATATCCTGACTTTTCTGTTGCGCCACCTTGGCCATCTCCGGTGGCAGGCCCTGACTGGCCAGCTTGTCCGGGTGATGCTGCGCCATCAGCTTGCGATAGGCCCGCTTGATGGTGCGCAGGTCGTCGTGGGGTTGCACCCCCAGCACCCGGCAGGCGTCCTGCTCGGAGAACCCCTGGCGCTGTCCTTGCCGTTGTCCCTGCCACATGGCCATCAGTTGCGACAGCTCATCGGCGGTAAAGCCGAGATGCGCCGCAATGCGGGATAGGATCTGCTGTTCCCGCGGGTTCAGGTCACCGTCCGCCAGCGCCGCCTGGATCTGGATCTCGAGAAACACCCGGGCCAGATCCCGTCGCCAGCCCAGTGCGCCTTTCAGGCTCTTAAGCCGGGCCTCCAGAGGAAAGTCCGCGGCCTTGCCCTCCCGGTACGCCTCACGGGCCGCCTCACGCGCGGCGCCCTGAAGCCCCATGCGATCCATCAGCGCGGTGGCCAGGGCGATGTCCGCTTCGGTCACCCGTCCACTGCTCTTGGCAATGTGGCCCATCACCGAAAAGGTAGTATGAAAGAACGGGTTATACCCAGTCCGGCGTCGATCCCAGAGCACATGCCCAAGATACGCCCCCAACAGCGCCCCGAACAGGCGCCCGAACAAAAACCCGATCAGGGCCCCAAAAATCTTGCCTTTAATCGCCACTCAGCCGGGCCTCCAGGGCAGCCAGGCGGGCCGGTGTGCCGACATCGCACCACAGCCCGTCAAACCGTTCACCACTGACGCGTCCCGCCTGCATCGCTTGCTTCAGCAGCGGGACCAGCGAGAAGTGCCCGGGACGACAGTCCCGGAACAGCGCGGGATGGAACAGCGCCACGCCACCGTAAGTCAGCTTGTTGTCGCCATCGCTCTGCACCCGGCCGGAGGCCAGGGCAAAGTCCCCCGTCGGGTTGTGGTCCGGATTGGGCACCAGATAGAGGTGTGCCAGGTCGCCCTCGGCCAGACGGGGCAGCGCCGACCACTCGAGGTCGCAGTAGATGTCGCCGTTCATCAGCAGAAACGGGGCGTCGCCCAGCAGCGGCAGGGCCTTGTGGATGCCGCCGCCGGTTTCCAGCGCGGCCTCACCTTCGTCGCTGTAACGAATGGCCAGATCCCAACGTGCGCCGTCGCCGAGCGCGGCGGGGATCTGCGCCCCCAGCCAGGCGTGGTTGATCACCACCTCACGTACCCCCGCCCGGGCCAATCGCTCCAGGTGGTAGGTCAGCAGGGGCTTGCCCGCCACCGGCAACAGCGGCTTGGGCGTGTGGTCCGTCAACGGGCGCATCCGCTCACCGCGTCCCGCCGCCAGAATCATCGCCTTCATCGCGCCTCCCAGGCAGGACGCACCCGTTGGTCCAGCCAGCTCGCCAACGGCGCCATTTCCGGGTAGCGGGCACCAATGGTGATCAGGTAATCCAATACCCTCGGCACATCCGCCAGGTAGCCGGACTTGCCATCGCGCTGATGCAGGCGGGCGAAGATCCCGGCCGCCTTGAGATGGCGCTGCATCCCCATCAGGTCCATCCAGCGGCGGAAGGTGTCGAAAGTCACGTCAGGAGTGAGCCATCCCGCCGCTTTGAGCGCCTCGAAATGATCGCGGGCGTAAGCCTCCACCTCGGATTCGTCGATGCGCCAGTAACAGTCCCGCAGCAGGGAGACCAGATCGTAGGTCACCGGCCCCCGCAGCGCGCCCTGGTAATCGATCAGGGCCAGGGTCTCCCCCACCACCATCAGGTTGCGGCTGTGAAAATCCCGGTGGATGCCCACCTGTGGCTGGGTCAGGGCGTTTTCGACCAACCGTTCGCAGGCGGTCTGCCAGAGCCGCTGCTCGTCATCGCTCATCGACAGGCCAAGGTAGGCCTCCAGCAGCCACTCGGAAAAGATCGCCAACTCCCGCTCCAGCAGGGCGCGGTCATAGGGGGGCAGCGGCCCCAGGGCACTGTGTTGAATGCCGGCGATGGTGGGCAGAAAGGCGAGCGCCCGGCGGTACCAGATCGCCGCGTCATCCCCTTTCAGCGGGCCGGCCAGGTGGCAATCTCCCAGGTCCGACAGGCAGAGGAAGCCCTGCTCCAGGTCCTGCGCCAGCACCTCCGGCACCGGCAGTCCGGCTTGTTGATAGGCCTGGGTCAGCGCCAGAAAGGGACGGCAGTCTTCCAGAGCAGGCGGGGCGTCCATGGCGATCTCGGTGCGCCCCTGGCGCTGATAGCGGAAATAGCGGCGAAAGCTGGCGTCGCCAAAAATCAGGACAGGGGGTGAGGCGTCACCGGCCCAGACGGTGTCAAGCCAGCGAGCCAGTGCTTGCTGACGGCTATCGTTATCCATCCGTCATCCAATGGTCGAGAGGGTAAATTTTGTTTATCATACCAAGGTTTCGGCCCATGACAGGAACCCCGTTGTGGGGTTTCGGTCTGATGAAGGGATGATCAGGCCTGCTCGCCGTTTTTTTGGCCACACTATCTACATTCACTTTTTTAGGGACACGATGCGCTTTCCCCTTGTCTTTGTCTGTTGCTGCCTGCCATTAAACGCCTGGGCCGAATCTCTGTCGGTCTCCCGTTGCGTGGTGAATCCGCCTTTGGAGCTGCTGCCCAGCCAGCCCGAAGGGGAGCAGGCCAACGTTGCCCCCAATCAGCTGCCCATTGAAGTCAATGCCGACCGCAGTGAGGCGATTGCCGGTGACTCTGCCCGTTTCGAGGGGAACGTAAAACTGCGCCAGGGGATGCGCCAGATCAGTGCCCAGAGCGCCGAGGTCAGCCAGACCGAGGGCAGCTTTACCGCGTCCGGTGGCCTGGTGTACCAGGACCCGGCGGTCGCCATCAGTGCCGACTCTCTCAGCGCGGACATGGACGACTACAACGCCGAGCTGAACCAGGCCCAGTACTGGCTGCGTGGACAGCAGGTTCATGGCGAAGCCAAACAGTTGCAGATCCAGGGCGACAACAACCTGCTGCTGAGCGGCGCCACCTTCACCACCTGCCCTCAGGACAAGCCCGACTGGCTGCTGGAAGCGAAAGAGATCAACATCGACGCCGAAGAGGAGTGGGGGGAGATCTGGCACGCCAAGGTGAAGCTGTTTGATGTACCGGTATTCTACGTGCCGTACATGACAGTGCCGGTGTCCAACAAGCGCAAGAGTGGCTTCCTGTTCCCCGAGATCAGCACCAGCACCAAGAACAGGGTGGACGTCGCCATCCCCTACTACTGGAACATCGCGCCCAATCTGGACGCCACCCTGACCACCCAGTACATGTCCAGCCGGGGCCTCTTTATCAAGGGCGAGGGGCGCTACCTGCAACCCTACGGCGAGGGCCAGCTCAACCTGGAATACATCAACAGCGACCGCCTGCTCGACGGCAGCCCGGAGCGCTACCTGATCCACTTTGAGCACGCCGGTAAGCTGGAGAACAACTGGCGCCTGTACGGGAACTACACCACCGTCAGCGACGACAACTACTTCAACGATTTTGACTCCGACGTCAGTGCCTCCACCGACAACCAGATCTCCCGTGAGGGCGAAGCCGCCTACTTCACCGATTTCTGGGATTTCGCGGTGCGGGTACAGGACATCGAAGTGCTGGGGGACAGCAGCAAGCCATTCCAGGTGATGCCCTCCCTCTCCTTTGATTACCGCAACCCCAACCTGTGGGGCCCGCTGGACTTCACCTTTGCCACAGAGCTGACCCATTTTGCCCACAAGGAGCGCGATCACCTGACCGCGACCCGCTGGCACATGGAGCCGACCCTGACGCTGCCTTACCAAACTCCGGCCGGCAGCCTGACCACCGAGGTCAAGCTGATGCAGACCTTCTACGAGCAGCGCGATCCGGACGACCAGCTGGAAGATTTCGTCAGCCGGACTCTGCCGCAGTTCCGCCTGCACGGTCAGATCAACTTTGAGCGCGACAGCCGCTTGGGCGATGGCAGCTACACCCAGACCCTGGAACCCCAGTTCCAGTACCTGTACGTGCCCAAAGTGGACCAGTCCGACATCGGCCTGTACGACACGGCGCTGCTGCAGGAGGATTACTTTGGCCTGTTCCGGGACCGCCGTTTCTCCGGCCTGGACCGCATTGCCGACGCCAACCAGCTGACTCTGGGGGTCTCCTCCCGCTTCTTTGACGGCAACCACGCCGAGCGCGCCCAGATCTCCGTCGGCCAGATCCTCTACTTCGAGGATTCCGAAGTGAACCTCGGCGACGACAACAGTGAGATCCGCCGCTCCAACTCCGCCCTGGCCGCCGACCTGGAGTTGCAGGCCTCCGATCGCTGGTTCTTCAGCGGCAGCCTGCAGTTTGACACCCAGTCCGGCGAAACCAACAAGAGCGAAGTGCTGGTGGACTACCGCGCCAGCGCGGACAAGCTGATCCAGCTGTCACACCGCTACGTGCCGGGATTGGGCACCGACACCGAAGGCAACATCATCGACATCAACCAGGCCGGCATCCGGACCACCTGGCCGATGACCGAGGAGCTCTATTTCGTCGGTAACTATTACTACGACTTGAACTTGGACCGCTCGGTGGAATCTTATGCAGGGTTCCAGTACGAATCCTGCTGCTGGGCGATCCGGCTGGCCTACTACCGCCACCTCAACACCAATTACGAGGATGGCGACTTCAGCACCATCAGCCCACGGGACGATTTCGACAGCGGCGTGACGCTGAAGTTTGTCCTCAAGGGGCTGGGCTCCTCCGGCCCGCTGGGGGTACAGGACATGCTGGACGAAGGCGTCTTCAACTATCGCCGGCCTTACTACCTTCGTAACTGAGGCGGGAGAGTGTGGTAGAGTGCCCACTCCCTGAGGGCGCAATATTTGATCCGCGACGAGACACGCGGGCACCAACTAGATGGACTTGAGTATGACTTTACGACACCTGCTGATGGGCGCGCTGACCGCCCTGATGTTCGGTCAGGCCCTGGCCCAGCCCCAACCTCTGGATGAGGTTGCCGTGCTGGTGAACGATGGCGTGATCCTGAAAAGCGAAATCGATGAGCGCATGACCACGGTAAAACGGGGCGCCTTGCAGGCGGGTCAGCAACTGCCCTCCGACGCCGCACTGCGCACCCAGGTGATCGATCGTCTGATTGCCGAAAGCCTGCAGCTGCAGATGGCCGAACGAATGGGCCTGGTGATCAGTGACATCCAGCTCGACCAGACCCTGGAGAACATGGCGCGCGAGCAGGGCATGACCCTTCAGGGCCTGCGTCAGGAGATCGAGTCCGACGGCAGCAGCTACGCCGCCTACCGCGAGCAGGTGCGCCGTGAGATCACCATCGGCCAGGTGCAGCGCATTCAGGTGCAGCGCCGCATCCAGATCTCCCCTCAGGAGATCAACACCCTGGTGGAGATGATCAACGAACAGGGTCTGCAGAACGCGGAGTTCCACGTTGGCCACATCCTGATCGACTTCGGGGGCGATGAAACCGCCGCCCGTGAGCGGGCCGACAAGGTACTGGAGATGCTCAATGGCGGTGCCGATTTCGCCAAAACCGCCCTGGCGGCCTCCTCCGGTCCGAAAGCCCTTGAAGGGGGCGACTGGGGCTTTATGAACATCAACGAGATGCCCACCCTGTTTGCCGAAGTGGTGAAGGACGCCAAAAAAGGCGAGATCATCGGCCCCATCAAGAGCGGCGCCGGTTTCCACATCATCACCATCTACGACACCCGTGGCCAGGAAGTTCAGGAAGTGGCCGAGGTGAGCGCCCGCCATATCCTGCTGAAGCCCTCGCCCATCCTGAGCGAAGAGATGGCGAAAACCCTGCTGCAGGAGTTTATGGCGGACGTGAAAGCCGGTAAGGCCGACTTTGCCGACCTGGCGCGCGAGCACTCCGACGACCCCGGTTCCGCCACCCGCGGCGGTGAGCTGGGCTGGGCCGACCCCAACATGTACGTACCGGCTTTCCGTGACACCCTGGCCCGACTCAAGGTGGGCGAGTACTCCGAGCCGTTCCGCTCCAGCCACGGCTGGCACGTGGTGCAGCTGCTGGACCGTCGGGTGACCGACGCCACCAACCAGGCCAACACCGATCGCGCTTACCAGCTGCTGTTCCGCCGTAAGTTCGGCGAGCAGGTGAACGCCTGGCAGGAAGAGATGCGAGCCGGCGCCTACATCGAGGTGCTGGAACGTAACGGTCGCCGCTCATGATCCCGCGCATCGCCATCACCCCGGGGGAACCGGCGGGCATCGGACCGGATCTGGTGGTTAAGCTGGCACAACAGGACTGGCCTGTTGAGCTGGTGATCTGCGCCGATCCGGACCTGATGACCCAGCGTGCCCGACAGCTCGGCCTGCCGCTGAGCCTGCGCCCCTACCAGCCCAGCCAGCCCGCACGGGCGCAACAGGCGGGCACCCTGACCATCGCCCCGGCCAAGCTGGCGGCGCCGGTCAAACCCGGTGTGCTGGACGAGAACAACAGCGCCTACGTGGTGGACACCCTGCGCTTCGCCTGCGAGCACAACCTCAGTGGCGAGTTTGCCGCCGTGGTCACCGGGCCGGTGCACAAGGGGATCATCAATCAGGCAGGGATCAGCTTCTCCGGCCACACCGAATTTTTTGCCCAGCAGGCGGGGTGTCAGGATGTGGTGATGATGCTGGCCACCGCAGGCCTTCAGGTGGCATTGGTGACCACCCACCTCCCTCTGGCTTACGTGGCCAAGGCGATCACCCCCTCCCGACTGGAAAAAGTGATCCGAATTCTGCACCAGGATCTGCGGGACAAGTTCGCCATCGAACAGCCCCGCATTCTGGTGTGCGGCCTCAACCCCCACGCCGGGGAAGGGGGCCATCTGGGCCGGGAGGAGCTTGAGGTCATCGAGCCCACCCTGGCCGCCCTGCGAAGCGAAGGGATGCTGCTCACAGGCCCT
>CAZWED010000078.1:0-12105 GCA_964632645.1 uncultured Ferrimonas sp.
AACACGATGTTCCAGATTTCGATAAAGCGATCGCCGTCCTCTTCCGGAGTGCCGGGACGACCACCCCAGATGTGATCGCCGTGATCGTAGAAGATCTCGGTGCACGGACCACAGGGACCGGTGTCACCCATCTGCCAGAAGTTGTCAGAGGTGTAAGCGGGTTTGCCCGGCTTGTCACCGATGCGGATGATGTTCTCTGCGGCGATGCCAATCTCTTTGTTCCAGATTTCGAACGCTTCATCGTCGGTCTGGTACACGGTGACGCAGAGCTTCTCTTTTGGCAGTTGCAGGACTTCGGTCAGGAATTGCCAGGCGTACTTGATGGCGTCCTGCTTGAAGTAGTCGCCAAAGCTGAAGTTGCCCAGCATTTCGAAGAAGGTGTGATGACGGGCTGTGAAGCCAACGTTTTCCAGGTCGTTGTGCTTGCCCCCGGCACGCACACAGCGCTGCGCAGTGGTCGCGCGAGTGTACGCCCGTTGCTCGGCACCGAGGAAACAATCCTTGAACTGGTTCATACCGGCATTGGTGAACAGCAGCGTGGGATCGTTATGGGGCACCAGGGAGCTGGATGCCACCACTTCGTGGCCTTGAGAACGGAAATACTCCAGGAACGCGGTCCGGATCTCGGCGGTGGTCATGTGCATGAGGTCATCCTGAAAAAACTGACAGTAAGCGCCGGCGTGCGCCAGCAAGCTATGTAAACCGCCAATTATATCCGCAACCCTCCTGCTCAAACCAGCACCAAGGCAGCAGTTCTCCGGCCGTTTTGCGTTTTTTCCCGTCAGCCGCGCAGGGACTCCAGAGCGTAGCGGATCTGTTCCATGTCGAAGCCGCGATAAGCCAGATAGCGTTGCACCTTGGCCCGGGCTTTGAAATCGGTGGGCAGTGGCGAACCAAACTTGCGCTCGCACACCTCAAGACAGAGGGTGAACCAATCCTGCTCGGCCTCCGCCAGGGTCTGGCGGATAAGCTCCGACGCCACGCCCCGCTCCCTCAGCTCGTTGGCCAGCCGGATCGGCCCCAGGCCACGGGCGGAGCGGTAGCGGACAAACCCCTCGGCAAAGCGGGCATCATTCAGGTAGCCCCAGTCGTCGACCCGGCTGATCGCCGTCTCGATTTCGGAAACAACAAAGCCGCGAGAGCGCAGCTTCTGCTTTAACTCTTCGCGGCTGTGATCACGGCGGGACAGCAGTCCCACCGCAGCAGCGACCGGATCCCGGTCCTGTGGCGCTTTGGCCATGGCGATCAGCCCAGCTCCGGCGCCTCGACTTCGTCCTCTTGCTCAGTCTTGGGCGTCGCCTTGACCAGCAGCTGAGCACGCAGTTGCTGCTTAATCTCGCTGGCGATGGCCACGTTCTCTTTCAGGAAGCGAATGCTGTTGGCTTTACCCTGACCGATCTTCTCGCCCTGGTAGCTGTACCAGGCACCGGATTTTTCGATCAGTTTCTGCTGCACACCCAGGTCGATCAGTTCGCCCTCTTTGGACGTGCCTTCACCGTAGAGGATCTGGAACTCGGCCTGCTTGAACGGCGGGGACACTTTGTTCTTCACCACCTTCACACGGGTTTCGTTACCCACCACTTCGTCACCGTCTTTCACTGCACCGATACGACGGATGTCCAGGCGAACAGAGGCGTAGAACTTCAGCGCGTTACCACCGGTGGTGGTTTCCGGGCTGCCGAACATCACGCCAATCTTCATACGGATCTGGTTAATGAAGACACACAGGGTGTTGGAGCGTTTGATGTTGGCGGTCAGCTTACGCAGTGCCTGGGACATCAGGCGAGCCTGCAGGCCCACGTGTGAGTCGCCCATCTCACCTTCGATCTCCGCTTTCGGCGTCAGGGCAGCAACGGAGTCCACGATCACCACGTCCACCGCACCGGAGCGCACCAGCATGTCGCAGATCTCCAGAGCCTGTTCACCGGTGTCCGGCTGGGACACCAGCAGCTCTTCAACGTTGACACCCAGCTTCTCGGCATAGACCGGATCCAGCGCGTGTTCCGCGTCCACGAAGGCACAGGTTTTCCCCTGCTTTTGCGCCTCGGCGATCACCTGCAGGGTCAGGGTGGTTTTACCGGAAGATTCCGGACCGTAGATCTCAACAATACGGCCATACGGCAGGCCGCCAATGCCCAGGGCAATGTCCAGTCCGAGAGAACCGGTAGACACGGACTCGATGTCCAGAGTGGTCGCATCGCCAAGACGCATGATGGACCCTTTGCCAAACTGCTTCTCGATCTGACCCAGTGCAGCACTTAGGGCGCGTTTTTTGTTCTCGTCCATTTCAAGCTCCAGAAAAGATGCCTTGGCGGCGACAGGATTCGATGTAATGCCCGTAGTATACTGTACAATCATACAGTATCAACCCTGGTTGATTGGCATTTGGGCGAATCGAGGCAAATTTCCCCGCTCACGCCCCTGCGCCGGTGGCAAATTTGGGTATCATAGCGGGCTAGCTTTCTTTCGTCTTCAGGAGACCTCGTGACCCAGCGCAGCCCGGCCAACTTGGAACAGCATACCCCGATGATGCGTCAGTACCTGACCATTAAGGCCCAGCATCCCGACGTGTTGCTGTTTTACCGCATGGGGGATTTTTACGAGCTGTTTTTTGACGACGCTAAACGGGCCGCGGAACTGCTCGACATCTCCCTGACCGCGCGTGGCCAGTCCGGCGGCGACCCTATCCCCATGGCCGGTGTGCCCTATCACGCTGTCGAGGGCTATCTGGCCCGCCTGGTGCAGCAGGGGGTCTCCGTGGCCATCTGCGAACAGATCGGCGATCCCGCCACCAGCAAAGGGCCGGTGGAGCGCCAGGTGGTCCGCATTGTCACCCCCGGCACCGTGACCGACGAGGCCCTGCTGCAGGAGCGGCAGGATAACCTGCTGGCGGCAGTTTATGAATCCCGCGGTCAGTATGGGTACGCCACTCTGGACATCGCTTCCGGTCGCTTTGTGGTCAATGAACTGGCCGACGACGAGGCCCTGCAGGCGGAGCTTCAGCGCACCCGCCCGGCGGAGTTGCTCTACCCGGAACTGTTCCCGAAAATCGCCCTGATTGACCACATCAAAGGGTGCCGCCGCCGTCCGGAGTGGGAGTTTGAACTGGGCACCGCCCGAGCCCTGCTGAATGACCAGTTCGGCACCCGCGACCTGACCGGCTTCGGCGTCGAACAGGCGGAACGGGCACTGTGTGCGGCCGGCTGCCTGATGCAGTACGTCAAGGACACCCAACGTACCGCCCTGCCCCACATCCGCGCCCTCATCAAAGAGCAGGATGGCAGCGCCATCGTGCTGGACGCCGCCACCCGAAAGAACCTGGAACTGACCCAAAACCTGGCCGGGGGCTTCGACAACACGCTGGCGTCCGTGCTGGATCGCACCGCCACCGCCATGGGTTCCCGCCTGCTCAAGCGCTGGCTGCACCAACCCTTGACTCAACGCAGCGTGTTGGAAGGCCGACTCGACAGCGTCAGCAGCATTAAGGAACAGGCCGCCTTTGTTGAGCTGGCAGAAGAACTAAAACCGGTGGGCGATCTGGAACGCGTCCTGGCTCGACTCGCCCTGCGCAGCGCACGTCCGAGAGACCTGACCCGCCTTCGCCAGGCACTGGCGCAGCTGCCACGATTGCGGGAGCGGCTTGCGGAACTGCCGGGGCGCCAACTGGCCCAACTGCACAATCAACTGGGGGAGTTTCCCGAACAGCTCGACCTGCTGACCCGCGCAATCAAAGAGAACCCTCCGGTGGTGATCCGCGATGGCGGTGTACTGGCAGAGGGCTACAACGCCGAGCTGGACGAACTTCGCGCTCTGTCCCAGGGCGCCACCGACTTCCTGACCCAGCTTGAGCAGCAGGAGCGGGAGCGCAGCGGCATCGCGACCCTTAAGGTCGGCTACAACAAGGTGCACGGCTTCTTTATTGAAGTCAGCCGTGCCCAGTCTGCCCTGGTGCCCAGCAACTACGTCCGTCGTCAGACCCTGAAGAACACCGAGCGCTACATTGTGCCGGAGCTCAAAGCGCTGGAGGACAAGGTGCTGACCAGCCAGAGCCAGGCCCTGGCGCTGGAGAAACGGCTCTACGAAGAGCTGTTCGACCTCTTGCTGCCCGCTCTGCCCGCCCTGCAGGAGTCCGCCTTTGCCTGTGCAGAACTGGACGTGCTGCAAAATCTGGCGGAGCGCGCCGATACCCTGGACTACCACCGTCCCCAACTGAGCGAACAACCGGGCATTCAGATCGACGGTGGTCGCCATCCTGTGGTGGAGCAGGTGATGAGCGAGCCCTTTATCGCCAACCCGGTGTTGCTGTCGCCGGAGCGTCGGATGCTCATCGTGACCGGCCCCAATATGGGGGGGAAATCCACCTACATGCGGCAAACCGCGCTGATCACCCTGATGGCCCACATCGGCAGCTTTGTGCCGGCGGAGCAGGCCGTCATCGGCCCGGTGGATCGCATCTTTACCCGCATTGGCGCCT
The DNA here is from genome assembly GCA_964632645.1 of uncultured Ferrimonas sp. Classification (GTDB taxonomy): domain Bacteria; phylum Pseudomonadota; class Gammaproteobacteria; order Enterobacterales; family Shewanellaceae; genus Ferrimonas. Next base: position 4,475 of record CAZWED010000078.1, read on the forward strand.
CCGATGATCTGGCTTCAGGACGCTCCACCTTTATGGTGGAGATGACCGAAACCGCCAACATCCTGAACAACGCTACCGAGCGAAGCCTGGTGCTGATGGATGAGATTGGCCGCGGCACCTCGACCTACGATGGCCTCTCCCTGGCCTGGGCCGCCGCCCAGCACCTGGCCAGCCAGATCAAGGCAATGACCCTGTTTGCCACCCACTACTTCGAGCTGACGGAGTTGCCCGCCCAGCTGGACGGGGTACACAACGTGCACCTGGATGCGGTGGAACATGGCGACACCATCGCCTTTATGCACGCCGTTCAGGAGGGGCCCGCCAGCCGCAGTTATGGCCTCCAGGTGGCGGCGCTCGCCGGCGTGCCCAAGGGGGTGGTTCACGCCGCCAAACAGCGACTGGCCCAACTGGAGCAACAACCCCATGCCGGCCTCACCAACGTCGCCCCTTCCGGCCAGTTGCCCCTGCTGCCGGAACCCCACCCGGTGGTGGACGCGCTGGAACGGATTGATCCCGATGCACTCAGCCCGCGCCAGGCATTGGATCTGCTCTACCGCCTGAAAGGGCAACTCTGAGTTAAAAGCGACAAACATAAAAACGCCGCCTGACCCGGAATGGGAAGGCGGCGTTTTTGATCAAGGTGTCATCAGGGTTTGAACAGGGATTCCACCGACAGGCCTTGCGCGCTGATCAGTTCACGCAGGCGCCGAAGGGCTTCAACCTGGATCTGTCTGACCCGCTCCCGGGTCAGTCCAATCTCCCGGCCAACGTCCTCAAGGGTGGAAGGCTCATAGCCCAGCAAACCAAAACGGCGTGCCAGAACCTCTCTCTGTTTCGAGTTCAGTTCCCCCAGCCAACGAACCACCGAACCGTTAATGTCATCATCCTGAGCCTGAACTTCAGGGCAGACGCGATCATCATCGGCAATCACATCCAACAGCGCCTTGTCCGAGTCCCCACCGATGGGCGTATCCACGGAACTGATCTTCTCATTCAGCTTGAGCATCCGGCTGACGTCTTCCACAGGTTTATCCAGCTTCATGGCGATCTCTTCCGCGGTCGGCTCATGGTCCAGGGTATGAGCCAGCTCCCTGGCCGTCCGCAGATAGACGTTCAGTTCCTTCACCACATGGATGGGCAGACGGATCGTACGGGTCTGGTTCATGATGGCCCGTTCAATGGTCTGGCGGATCCACCAGGTGGCGTAGGTAGAGAAACGGAATCCACGCTCGGGATCGAACTTTTCTACCGCACGGATCAGGCCCAAATTGCCCTCTTCAATCAGATCCAGCAACGCCAGACCACGATTGTTGTAACGGCGGGCAATCTTGACCACCAGGCGGAGGTTACTTTCGATCATGCGGTTGCGCGACTTGGCGCAATCCCGCTGCGCCCGGCGGGCGTAGTAGACTTCTTCTTCGGCCGTCAGCAACGGGGAAAACCCGATTTCGCTGAGGTACAACTGTGTCGCGTCCAGGTTTTTCTGCAGATCGTCCTGAACCAGTTGATCAATGGTGGCGGAGGCGGTTGCCTCGTTATCGTTGGCTTCGATCTCTTCCGAGGTCCCCACAACCTCAGTACAACTTAAATCGACGGCAGCCATATCATCAAAAGCGTTGCTCTTGCGATTCATTGGCTAATCTCCCAATTTGTCCCAAACCTAGTGAACTCTCACGGTGTTCCTCCTTGTTCTGACAACCCAGATCCCCTCATTGACGGGGTAAATAGCGTAGCGGATCGACGGACTTGCCTTTGTATCGAATCTCGAAGTGCAACATCGGCCTCTCGGCGTCACTGCTGCCCACCTCGGCGATCTTTTGTCCGGCACTGATCCTTTGTTTTTCTTCAACCAGAATGCGGCTGTTGTGGGCATAGGCGCTGAGGAACTCATCGGAATGCTTAATGATGATCAGCTTGCCATACCCGCGCAACGCACTCCCCGCGTACACCACACGCCCCTCGGCAGCACTGATCACCGGCGTACCGGTGGCAGCGGCGATATCGAGGCCCTTGTTGCCCTGCTCCGTGGCTGAAAAACGGCGGATGATTTTTCCCTGAACGGGCCATCGCCACTGGGCAACGCGGTCCGGCAAGGCGGCATCGCGAGACGCCATCACTGAGGCAGCATTATTGTTGCTTGTTTGTGAAGGCGTTGAACCAGCATAACTAGGCTGCGAAGCGGGATCAACCGATTTATTTTGTCCGTTTTCTGTGGATGATTTAGCAACTTGACCTGTGGAAGCCGCAGTACTACTGGGTTTGGCAGTAACAGGGCGAGGCGGTTTTGCTGTTGATGAACTGTGTGTTTTTGTTACCGAACCACTCAGTTTCAAGGTCTGACCAGGATGGATCACGTACGGCGCGGCCAGACCATTTCGCTGGGCCAGAGTGCGGAAATCCTGACCCGAGGCCCAGGCGATGGAGTAGAGGGTATCGCCCGCTTTCACGGTGTAGTTGTGGCTCTGCAGGCTGCCACGTTCCCGCTCCCGATAGGTCTGCCCGGCGTACAGGGTTTCCACCGGGGCCGGCGGCTGCTGTAAGGAACAGCCGCCGAGCCAGCACACCAGTGTCACCACCCCAAGACGAGCCGTCACGGGAAAGGGCCAGCGGCAAGCCTGCCTGACCATCTACTCGGTATCCCCTGGCACCAGGGGAACAAAGCGGACGGCCTCCACATCCTTGACGTGAAGTTCTCCATCCACCTTATCGATCACCCGCAACACCTGGTATTGGCCGCCCACCGGGATCACCATGCGACCACCTTCGGCCAGTTGTTCCAGCAACGCAGCGGGGACTTCGCTGGCCGCCGCTGTCACCAGAATGCCACCAAAGGGGGCCTTGCTGGGCCACCCCTGCCAGCCATCGCCGTATTTGAAGGCGATGTTGTGCAGGTCCAGCTGCTTGAGGCGCCGTCGGGCCTGGATCTGCAGGCTCTTGATCCGTTCAACGGTACACAGCTGAGGCACCAGGCTGGCCAGCACTGCGGCCTGATAGCCGGAGCCGGTACCCACTTCAAGCACCGGGCCGGGCCCGAGGTGCTGCAACAGCAGCTCGGTCATCAGCGCCACAATGTATGGCTGAGAGATGGTCTGGCCCTGACCGATGGGCAGAGCGGTGTTTTCCCAGGCGCGAGGCGCCAGTCCGCCATCGACAAACTGATGGCGGGGAACGGCGGCCATGGCATCGAGCACGCGGGGATCGCGGATCCCCCCGGCCCGAAGCTGTTGCACCAGCCGACTCCCGTAAGCCACAGCGCGCACACTCATAGTTGATCAAACCATTGACGCAGAATGGGCAACTGGCTGTGGGCCGTCAGGTCCACGGTTAGGGGGGTCACGGAGACATAGCCGTTGGCGACAGCGTGGAAGTCGGTGCCTTCACCAGCGTCCTGCTCACCGCCCGGGGGGCCAAGCCAATAGATATCACGCCCTGCGGGATCCTGGGTTTTTACCATCCCTTCGGCCTTGTGGCGCGCGCCCAGGCGGGTTACCCGGATCCCCTGGATCTGCTCCAGCGGCAGATCCGGCACATTGATGTTGAGGATCTGCTCCTTCGGCAGCGGATTGGCCAGCAATCCCTGAACGATGCGGGCGGTGATGGCCGCCGCGGTGTCGTAATGTTCCAGCTGGCGCCCCACCAGAGAGACCGCGATGGTGGGCAGGCCAAGATGGCGCCCCTCCATGGCCGCCGCCACGGTACCGGAATAGAGGGTATCGTCCCCGAGGTTGGCGCCGGCGTTGATGCCGGAAACCACCAGATCCGGCTCCCCATCCATCAGTTCACGGATCGCCAGGTGAACGCAATCGGTGGGCGTTCCGTTGACCTGAAAATACCCGTTATCCAGACGCTGAGCGCGCAGGGGGTTGGTGAGCGTTAACGAGTTGGATGCCCCGGAACAGTTCCGGTCCGGGGCCACAGTAATGGTTTCGGCAATGGCAGACAGGGCATCACTCAGGGCTTTGATCCCCGGAGCATGCACGCCATCATCGTTACTGACTAAGATCTTCATAACCCGCCTATTGTTATTCGACTTCTGACCGCTTATCAATGGCTTGCGCATCCTGGTAGCGAACCAGTTCACGCAGGATACTGGTGGCAAAGGCGCCCGCCGGCAAGACGAACTCCAGCCACAACAGTTCGCCGTCCCAATGGTGACGGAACTGTTCCGGCTTGAGCAACAGGCGACGTCGGTCCGGATCCAGCCGGGCGCCCTTCAACCCGTCACACAATGCCGGGAAGTTTGCCAATACCGACTGTTCAAAGGCCTGGGCCACGCCCTGACTGTGGAGTTCGCCGTCCCCCGGCAGAGGCGCGGACAGGTCGATGTCCCCCTCCAGCAAACGAGCGAGGTGCGCCGCATCCCACTGCTCCGCCACGAAGAAGCTGTTGCTGCCCGAGAGCATCACCGCATCCCCGGCCAGCGGCGTCAGGCCATGCTGGGCCAACCGCGCAGAAACGACCTGGTTAAACAGGAAACTGCGCGCGGCGGACAGGTAGATGCTGCGCTTGTTGCGGTCCTTGACCTTACGCCCGGCGAACATCTCGGCGGCCCGCGCCACGTTCAGGCCACCGTGGCCAAAACGCTGCTCGCCGTAGTAGTTGGGCACCCCCTGGCTGATTTTCTCCAGTCGGGCTTCCAGCGCCTCAGGCTGACTCACCCCGGAGAGGGCGATCTTAAACCGGTTGCCCAGCAACGCGCCGGTGCGCAGTTTGCGCCCATGACGATGGGCCGCCAGCAAAGTGATGTGGTCATCGTTCAGTTGCGTCCAGTCAGGATCCACCTTGCCGGGGATCCGCACCGACAGCCACTGGCGAGTCACGCCGTGGCGATCCTTCAACCCCGCCCAGCTGACGTCCCGGGCCGGTACGTCGGCAAAACGGGCCACGATCTTCGCCAGTTGGTGGGTGGTCAGGTCCCGCTTTTCGATGTGCAGCAGATGGTGCTCACCCGCCCCGTCCGGGGTGAAGGGCAGCAGTTCGTCCACTTGAAAATGTTCCGGCTCACGACGGATAGAGGCTTCGGATCCGGGAGTACCGTACAAATAGTGCCATTCCGGCAGCGTGTAATCAGTCATGACAGAGCAACACCACTGCTTCGGTGGCGATCCCCTCGCCACGGCCGGTAAAACCCAGTCGCTCGGTGGTGGTGGCTTTCACATTGATCCGGTCCAGTTCGGTATCCAGATCCGCCGCCAGGTGAGCGCGCATGGCATCAATATGGGGTGCCATCTTCGGCATCTGGGCGATGATGGTCACGTCCAGATTGCCCAGGTGATATCCCTTCTCCCGCACCAGCGCATAGCAGTGGCGCAGCAATACGCGGCTGTCGGCACCGGCAAAGGCCGGGTCGGTATCCGGAAAGTGACGACCGATGTCGCCCAGCGCCAGCGCCCCCAACAGGGCGTCGCTGATGGCGTGAAGCACCACATCGCCATCCGAATGAGCCAGCAGGCCCTGCTCAAAAGGTACGGCAACGCCGCCCAGGACCAGGGGACCTTCCCCGCCAAATTTGTGTACGTCGAAACCGTGTCCGATCCGCATTACTTTGCCTCTCTACTGGCTAAAAACAGCTGCGCCAGGCGCAGATCATCAGGGTGGGTGATTTTGATGTTATCCGGGCGACCGGCCACCAGCGCCGGATGCCAGCCCTCCCGCTCCATGGCGGAGGCCTCGTCGGTGATCACCGCACCGTCCTGCTCGGCCCGAACCAGTGCCTCACGCAGAGGCCCGGCCGGAAAAAGCTGAGGGGTCAGGGCGTGCCAGAGATCGTCCCTTGGCACAGTATGATCGATTCCGCCCCCCTGACGCGCCCGCTTCATGGTATCGCGCACCGGCGTTGCCAGGATCGCGCCTTGCTCTCCGGTCGATGCCAACAGCTTGTCGATGTCGTCGTGGCTCAGACAGGGTCGCGCCGCATCGTGGACCAGGGCCCAGGCGCCGGGCTCGTCAATGGCCATCAGCGCCAATCGAACAGAGTCGGCGCGCTCAGCCCCCCCGATGACGCGAAGCAGCTTCGGGTGACGGGCTTCGGCCAGGTCATCAAAGTAACCGTCTTCCGGTCCGAGGGCGACAATCACCTTGTGGATCCTCGGATGGCTCAGCAGGACAGACAGGGTATGGGACAGAATGGTGCGATCGTTCAGCAGCAGATACTGCTTGGGCCGATCCGCGCCCATCCGCTTGCCCACGCCCGCGGCAGGCACCACGGCGTAGAGCGGATCAGTAAGACTCAGTGGCATGGGTACTCCCCGGAACTCAGGATTGAGGGCGGCGGATCACGCGATAGAACTGCTCGTCCTCCCGGACCATGCCCAGTTCATGGCGGGCACGCTCTTCAACGGCATCCAGGCCATGACGCAGATCGTCGATCTCCTGCATCAGCACCTGGTTGCGCTCCACCAGCGCCGCATTCCCCTCCAGTTGCCGCTGGATCTGCTCCCGCAGTCGCACCACTTCACGCAGGCTGTTGTCGCCCGCCCAAAGCCGGTATTGCAGCGCCACCAGCAACAGGGTCAACACCACCAGTAAGATCCGCATCCATCCCGCCTCAAACCAAACGTCCAAAGATCTTGGCGCAAGCACCGGAAAAAGAAAAGCAAAAAGCCGCCCGAAGGCGGCTTTTGTGGACGAAAACGGCAGACTTACGCCTGACCGTTCACTTCCGCGCGACCCCGGTACGGAGCCTGCTCGCCCAGTTGCTCCTCAATGCGCAGCAGCTGGTTGTACTTGGCCACGCGGTCGGAGCGGCACAGGGAGCCGGTCTTGATCTGGCCCGCTGCGGTGCCCACTGCCAGGTCGGCAATGGTGGCGTCTTCGGTTTCACCGGAACGGTGAGAGATGACGGCGGTAAAGCCCGCATCTTTGGCCATCTTGATGGCGTCCAGCGTCTCGGACAGGGAGCCAATCTGGTTGAACTTAATCAGGATGGAGTTGCCGATCTTGTTCTCGATGCCGCGCTTCAGGATCTTGGTGTTGGTCACGAACAGGTCGTCACCCACCAGTTGGATCTTGTCGCCCAGGATCTCGGTCAGGTAGGCCCAGCCGTCCCAGTCAGACTCGTCCAGACCGTCTTCGATGGAGACGATCGGGTACTGTTTGGTCAGGTCAGCCAGGTAGTCGGAGAAGCCGTTGGAGTCGAAGCTCTTGCCTTCACCCGCCAGCACGTACTTGCCGTCCTTGTAGAACTCGGAGGCCGCGCAATCCAGCGCCAGGGTCACATCGGTGCCCAGCACGTAACCGGCCGCTTCCACCGCTTCCTTGATCACTGCCAGCGCGTCGGCGTTGGAGGCCAGGTTCGGGGCAAAGCCACCTTCATCACCAACCGCGGTGTTCAGGCCCTTGCCGGACAGCACTTTCTTCAGCGCGTGGAAGATCTCCGCGCCCATGCGCAGCCCTTCACGGAAGTTCGGTGCCGACACCGGCTGAATCATGAACTCCTGGATGTCGACGTTGTTGTCGGCGTGCTCACCACCGTTGAGGATGTTCATCATCGGCAGGGGCATGGAGTACTGACCCGGGGTGCCGTTCAGTTCGGCGATGTGAGCGTACAGCGGCAGGCCCTTGGCGGCCGCTGCCGCTTTGGCGTTTGCCAGAGAGACAGCAAGAATGGCGTTGGCACCCAGCTTGTCTTT
>CAZWED010000079.1:0-12061 GCA_964632645.1 uncultured Ferrimonas sp.
CTTGTAGCCTTGGCTCAGGAATTGTTCGGTGGCGACCTCAAGGATCTTCTGTTGTTTGGCCTGGGTGGTCGGGCGCATGAAATAGCCTAAATCTGGCAGCGCCGGGGCGCCGATGAGGTGTACTGGTTAGTACATTATGGTGCGCGGCCACGGTTGTCAAAGTGGCAGGGACAGAATGTGAAAACGGCCCTGAGCGGGCCGTTCTATTGCGGGTGGGTTAGCCCAGATCGGCGGCCAGTTCTTCGGCGCTGACCACGATAGCTTCGCCGGCCAGGCTCGGGGCAACGCCCACTTCAAAGCCGTCTTTGGCCATGCCCGGGGCCCACTTCTCGATAAAGTCGGTCAGGTCGATGGTCATGGCGTGACAGTTGGCGTAGTCATCCTTAATCCAGTTCTCGACGAGAACGGGGTGATGCCACAGCAGCAGACACTGCTCTTTGCCGGTGTTGATCAGCACACAGCCCTGATCGTCCGCCAGGGTGTAAAGGGCCTGGTTGGCCTTGGCCACATCCACCAGGTAGTCGTAACGGTCCTGGCTGTCGAGGCTGTAAAACGCGTTGATCTGCTCTTGGGTTAATGCATCAGACATGGAATGACTCCTAAAAAATCTGGCGGCAGTATACCAGTCTTTTTCGCTCACCCCACCTTATCTCTCCAAGGCGGACGGGCTTCTACCGCCCATGAAACGGGCATTTTGGCGGGATTCTAAGGCGGTGAAGTATGGAAAACAGTGGGATACAGGGGGGCGCTTGTATCGGCAATGGTGGCGCAATTAATTTGATGGCAACGCTGAATCCATGTTTTTGCATGGCAGCGTTGCGAAGCGGGCCTTGATAGCACAACGACGTCGCGTTGGCATAACCATGGAGATCGGGACGATGAGAATCAATGCCTTAAGAACAGTGACATTTTTTTGTTGGCGTTGAGTGGCGCGGTTAAGGCTGATGCCGGTGTAGTGCAGTACAACCTCTACCTTGGTGATGAATTGAAAGCGACGCAGAGTCTCACTTTTCAGCGGGAAGCGCAGTGCGCCGTTCACGCGATCTTCGATCCGGGGTTGCTTCTGCCAACAGTCTCTTTTCGCTCGGTCAGTGAGTGTTCGACGTCAGCGGAATGGCGCCTGCAGCGTTACGAGGAGGAATCCAGGATTCTGGGCGTCACAATTCCAATTACGCGGCTGCATTTCAACGAGGGGAATCTCACGTATTCCCGTGGAAAGCACAGTGAAGATGGTTCGATGAGTTACAACTCAAACAGGGCACGGGTTGACAGCTTGTCGGTCATTTTTGCCATCCGCGATAAGTTGCTGGCGAACAAGAAAAGCGGCGATTTTCTGTTGGTGATTCCGGATTATGATGGCGGACCTCCCGAGTTGCTTCCGATTACCTTTATGTCAGGTTGCACGACACCTCCCCCCAAGCCGATGGGCCAGGAGTGGGCTTGTGCAGAGGTCACCGGCGCAAACAGCCACTCGACATACTGGTATCGGCCATCCGAAGCGATGACCTTTTACGGTCGCGTTAAGGGGGATTCGCTCATCTGGCGCAGCAACCACTGAGGGGAGGAGGCTGCCGGCGCGCCTCAAGCATCCGGTTGAGGGATTCAGCGTTCCGCCTTACCCGCTTTCAACGAAAAAGGACGCTTCAGCCGGATAAAGGCGTCTTTAAATGGCGTGACATAGAGCCCCAGCAGGGTGTCGTGTCCGGGCTTATCGTCGCCGGCGCCGAGGCGGAATTCGCCCGCCTCTGAGGCTTTGACGAGGGTGCCCCAGAGCCGGTCCCATATCGCCAGTGCCGAACCGAGGTTGGTGTCCCAGTGGCGGCGCTCGGCGCTGTGATGGACCTGGTGCTGTGCCGGGCTGATAAACCAGTTTTCCAGCCGATCGCCCCAACTGACCCAGATGTGGCTGTGGCGCAGGTTGGAGCCCATCAGGTTAAACAGAAACACGAACAGGTTGGCGCCAAGTATGTCCTGCATGGTCAGCACTGGCCAGAACAGGTAGTAACCCATTCCCACCACAACACCCTGGGTCAGAGCCATGCGGCAGGCGTAGAGGTAGCTCTCCACCGGATGGCTGCGGTAGATGGTCATCGGGGTCAGCACTTCGGCGCTGTGATGCACCTTGTGAAAATCCCACAACACCGGCACCCGATGCAGCAGCCAGTGCAGAAAGAAACGGGTGAAGTCGTCCACCAGGAACAGCATCAGGGTAAACAGGGCGGCCACGGTGCTGGCGGACAGTGCCAGGGGCGTCAGGGGCCCGAAAGCCCACTCCAGAAACTCGGTGGTGCCCAGCGCGACGGGAACCATGGTCAGGATGGCGGGAGCCAGCAGGCCCACCCGAATCAGCCGGTTGATCACCCAGAGCCCCAGGTCATGCCGGACTGATGGGTGGCGGTAGATCGCCGCGGGGAACAGGAACGACAACAGTGCGGCCAGGGTTCTGGGCGCGCCACTGCGCCAGAACACGGGCAGGGCGAGGCCCAGGGCGCCCAGCAGGTACACCCAGTAGATCCGCTTGTTGGCGTCGGTCAGGTAGCCGGCCAGGTCCAGCAGGTTTCGGGTAAGCAGGTGGTCAGAAAGGGTGTCCCAGAATGTCATGGGGTTCTCCGGTTGGCCGGGTCGGGGCGCCCTTGCGGGCGCCCCGGTGACGAGGATCAGAAGCCGAGGCGGTAGCCGACCACAAACTGCTGCGGTTTGTTGGGGCGGGCACCGTAGGGCCGGCGACTGACGATCTCCGCTTCATCCAGCAGGTTGTCTATCTTGCCGTACAGCTCGCCCCAGTCCCCCAGGTCATAGCTGGCGGCCAGATCCAGGGTGGTAAAGGCTTCGGTTTTTACGCCGCTGAGGGTGACGCCCTCGCCGGAGGCTTCCAGCATCTCGCTCTGGTAACGCACCAGCAGGTTGGCTTCCCACTGGTTGCCGGCGATGCCCATGCCAAGGGTGGCCTGATGTTCCGGCAGGTAGGGCAGTTTATCCCCCTTGCTGATGTTGCCCCACATGGTGAAATCCGAAGCCACATCGGTTTGGAACTCGGAATCGGTGTAGGTGTAGACCAGCGACAGCGGCCAATCGAATCCGCCCGCCCGCAGGGTGTGAGAGGTGCTGAACTCCAGGCCATAGACGTCCACTTCGCCGCCGTTGTATTCCTGATCGATGGTGTCTGAACAGGAGGCGGAGGCGGAGAAGGTGCAGCTCTCCTTCAGGTTGTCGAAGTCATTGAAGAAGACCACGGCTTCCAGCTGGGTGTTGCCACCGCTGAAGCGGGTGCCCAGCTCGTAGTTGATGCTGGTTTCGCTTTCAATGGCGGGGTTTTGCTGCGGGCTGGTGGGGACAAAGCCCTCGTGCACGCCGGCAAACACGCCCCAGTCGTCGCTCAGACGATAGAAGACGCTGGCGCCGGGTAGCCAGGTGTGGCTTTCCTTACGCAGGTAGTCCCCTTCGCTGCCGGGTTGATCGTTCTGGTAGAACTGGTCGAGAAACTCGCCCCGCACCCCCAGAGTCAGTTCCAGCTTCTCCCACACCAGCGTGTCCTGCAGATAGAGCGACCAGGCTTCGGTTTTCTCGGTGTTGAGGGTGGCGGTCACGGTGGGATCACCGGTTTCCACCAGCCGGGCCGATTGCATCAGCACCGTGTCTTCGGTGTGGTTACGGTGGATCTCGTCCTCGTGGTAGCGCACCCCGGCATGGAGGTTGTGGTTGAGGGAGAGCAGTTCGAACGCGTAGCGCAGGTCGGTCTGGATCCCCTGGGCGTAGTACTCCCGGTCATTGGTGCCCAGCACCAGGGTTTCAAACGCCTGCTCACTGTCTTTGGCGCCGGTCAGTACGTCGTAGTAGATGGCGTTGATGCCGTCGGTCGGGTTCTGCAGGATGGTGGAGAGATCCCGATCCGTGGCCGGATTGTTCTGACCGGCAAAGCCGTTGATTTTACGCCAGGCCCGCTCGAAGTCGTTGCGGTACACCCGGGTGGTCAGGTCAAAGTTGTCGCCGGCGATAAAGTGGTTGAACTGGAACTGGGTGTGTTCCCAGGTCATGTGATCGTCGGCGGTGGCGGCGTATCGGCGGTTGGGGTTGGCGGCAAAGTCCGCGTCGGTCAGCCCCAGGTAAGTCTCGTTGGAGTCCTCATCGGCGTAAACCATTTTGAGTTCAAACACCTGGGAAAACCGCTCGGTGTCGAGGTTGTAGCGCAGCTTCGCCATCACTTCGTTCTTGTCGAAGCCGGTGTCGCCGCCGCCGTCCAGCTCCTTGAAGCCGTCACTCTGCACATGGACGCCATCCAGCAAGAAGCCCACATTGCCGATGGTGTCGCCATAGTAGCCGTGCGCTTTGAAGTAGCCGTCGCTGCCGCCGGACAGGTCGAGTTGGCCTTCGCGGAAATCCGGCACCGCGCGGGTGGTCATGTTCAGTGCCCCGGCAACGGTGTAGGGGCCGTACTGGATGGCGGCGGGCCCCTTAAACACCTCGACGGCGGTGATCTTGGCCATCAACGGGAAGTAGTACGCGGCGGAGGCCGAGTAGGGGGCCGGGGCGATAAGCACCCCATCCTCCATCAGGGTGATCTTCTTGCTGCGCTCCGGCGTGACACCGCGAAAGCCGATGTTGGGGCGCAGGCCAAAGCCGTCCTCTGAGCGGATATTGACCCCGGGCACCTGGGCCAGGATCCGCTCAATGTCGTCGTACTTGAACTTCTCCAGCTGCATCTCATCGAGCAGGGTGGCGGAGCCCGCTTCGGTGCGCAGCCGATCCTGGTGACCGATGATCTGCACGGTTTCGTCGTAGCGCACCGGTGTCGGCTTGGTGTCATCGTCTGCGGCGAACGCCGGGGCCGCCAGTGCCAGGGCGATGCTGGCGGCCAGCAGGGAGGGGTGTCGGTTGGGCATGGTGTTTGGCATCAGTCGTTGTCTCCGGCGGAGGTGGCAGGCAGTTCCAGCGCCAGGGCACTGATGAAATCCACCTTCATCTTGTCGGAGATCGCTTTGACCTCGGCGTGGGTCTGCTGCACCTGGTCCGGCTGCTCAGTCAGGGTTTGCGCCAGGCTCTGCTGATACTCGGCGGTGTGCGCAATGGCGCTGTCGATGTCCGCCGCCATTTGCCGGGCCAGACCATCACTGCCCACCTCCATCAGGTAATCATCAAATCCGGTACCCGGCTCGTCGCCCAACTGGCCGGCGAACATCGCCTTGAGCGCCCGCAGGTTGGCTTCGATGTTGAGGATGGAGTGGGCACTGAGCGGGGATTCCAGCACGGCGTCGCAGTCGGCGCTGTTGCAGGCGCCGGCAAATTGCTGGTACGGCTTATCCAGCTTGCCGTCCTTGGTGACGGAATCGACGTAGAACAGCGCATCGGAGAGGTCGTTAACCGCATCGTGGATGTCGGCGAAGTCGCTGCCGGGCTGACCGGCGGCTTTCAGCAACGGGGCGTAGTCGGCCCACTGGCTGACCAGCGCGTCGGCGTTGTTGCTCAGGTCCCGGCCCACTTCTGCCGCAAACTGGCAACGGGCCAGGGTTCGTTCCGCCACGGGACGATCGTTCCAGCCCGCCGGGGCGGTGGTGGCGGAGCAGCTGTGGTCGGGGTTGTCGTTGAACAACAGGTACTCCAGCGCATCGAGGCCCTTGCGGGTTTCCGTGCGCAGGGTGATGTCGTACGGGGTGCCGTTGACGTTGCCGGCCTCAAAATAGGCCACGTCCTGATCCACCGCGCAGCGACTGACCACCGGCCAGGAGTGGATCTTGTTGCGCAGGTTGCTGTTGTTGAACTTCAGCGGGCCCACCTGCATCACCTCGGCGAACTGCCAGTGGGTCATGGTGGTTTGCCAGCTGGCCCGGGCGGCATCCAGTGCGCTGGTGGCGTCCTGTTGGGCGTTCAGGGCATCACAGTAACCGGCAATGTCGCTGCTGAGCTGTTGGGCTTCCACCGCGAAGGCGCGGTAGGTGGGGGCGATGACGTTGTCCGCCAGATTGGCCACCAGGGCCGCCTGGTCAAAGGTGTCCGGCAGGCCGGGATTGCCGCCACCGTTGTTGCCACCGTTGTAATCCGGGCCGGGGGTGGCGCTGGTGCCTTCGCCGCAGCCGGCAAGCGCCAGCGAGATAGCCAGAGCGAGGGTCAGGCGGCGGGAGGTGGCGCCGAAGCGGGTTTTGTTGTCAGGCATGTTTGGCATTCCTTCTTTTGCAACAAAAGCCTGGGTCCGAAGACCCAAGCTTGTTCGTTCACCGGGGGCGGGGCCCATTACCAGTTGGCGGCGTTGTCCGCAGCGATGCCATAGGCGTCGGCCAGGATGGCGCGGGCCTCGAGCAGGCTGTTCTGGTAGCCGGCGACGTCGCCGTTAAGGACCGGCATGTCGCCCATCAGGGTGTGCAGCTGTTCAAACTGGGCGTCGGTCAGCGCTTTGCCCGGGTTGAACTGCAGGCCGAGGGCAAACCCCTTCATTTCGGACCAGTGCTTGGCCAGGTCGCTGTAGCTGAAGTCGGCGCTGCTGGCGGCCAGTTTGCCCAGGTCGGCGTGGGTTTCGTTGATGTAGTGCACCACGGTGGCGACGATCGCCATCTCCCAGCTGTCCACGGCCACTTTCACCTGGGCCTTCAGGGCATTCAGCTGTTCGCTAGTCAGGGCGCCATCGGCGTCGGCGATGATCTGGCGGCCGTTGAGGAAGGCGGTCATGGCGTCGGTGGTCATGGTGGTGGCCACGGTGGCGCCGAGGTCGCGCTTGGCCGCGTTGATGGACTGGCCGAAGTTGTACTCACTCAGCAGGTCAATCTTGCCGTCGCCATTGGTGTCGTGCTGACCCTGCCAGTCGTCACGGCCACCCTTGCCGGCCAGCTCCTGCAGGTCGTATTCCAGGTAGTCGCGGGCGGCCCCGAAGTAGCCAAAGCCTTCGTCGTAGGTGTGCTCCAGCGTGGTGTAGTTTTTGCCTTCCACCGCGTTGGCGTTGTCGGCGTTGAGTCCTTTGCCGGGCAGGTCGGCGTCCAGATAGTCGTCGGCGCCCTGGGAGTAGGCCACGGCCATCAGCAGAAACTTCTGGATCAGCTGCTTCAGGTCGCGGCCATCGGTGGTGAGGTAAATGCTGGTGATGGTGTTGCCGTTCAGGTCCTGACGGATACCGCCGTCGAGGTAGGCCTGGGCGTGGTCACCCAGCATGTCGAAGTAGGTCTGGACCAGCGCGTCCGGCGTAGTGGAACCCTTGGCGCCCCAACCGGCGAAGTCGCCGTTGAGCCAGTCTTTGTGTTGGCCGGTGGCGTCGTTACCGGCGATCTTGCCCGCCAGATCCTTGTGGGAGGAGGAGAGGGCGGCCAGGGAAGTCTGCTCGGCGCCCTCGATAAAGTCGACCACAAAGCTGTCGGCGATCAGGTCGTACTCTTCGGTGGTCATCTGGTAGAAGCCGTTCAGCTTGGCCACCACATCGGCCTTGCTGGTCAGGGTGCCGTTTTCCAGTTCCGCCTGAAGGCCGTTGCCGATGTAATCGTTCAGCTCGGCGATCAGCACGTGGCGGGCGGTCTGACCGCTGTAGCTGACGCTGGAACCCTGGTCGAAACGGCTGGTGAAGGCGTAGGTGTCCAACAGGTCGTTGACGTTGATGGTCAGGGTCTTGCTGAATCGGTTGCTGGCGCTGTCGGTAACGGTAACGGCGACTTTTGCGGTGGTGGCTTCTTCAAAATTCAGTGCCACGCCTTCGGCCAGGGCCAGGGTGCTGCCGTTGATGACGAATCGGGCATCGTCGGTGCTGAAAGTAAACTGCTCGCCGTTGTCGACGTCGGTGGCGCTCAGTTCGCCCACTGTGGCGCCGGGGGTGTTTTCATCGACACTGGCGGCGGACAGGCTGATGTCTGTCGGTGCGCTGTTGGTCGGAGCGGGCGTGGCGTCCGAACCGCCTCCGCAAGCCGTCAGCAGAGTGGAGAGGATGGCGGTGGCGAGCAGCGTCTTTTTCAGTTCCATGGTCAATTTCCCAATGTGTCCAAAACGATTCGATAACAAGCTGGGCACAAATGTTAGATGAAACCAAACAAGAATCAATATCATTTGCACTCGCATGGCGTAACTTTGTTCACTGCTCTCGGGCATCGAACTGGCAGGATGCGGGTTAACGTGCGGTTAATGTGACCGAACGTGTTGGTAACGGCGTTCAATGTGTTGGGTTTGGCAGGTGAAGAACTTGAGCGATTTGCGACAGAAAAATGTGATCCGGCGCAATGTTTGTCCTCGGTGTGCGAGGGGGCTCTTCGCCGTTTCCGGGGCTACGCTTTGGTATCGCCCCTTGGGTAAAGAGGAGAGTGGCATGATGACCACCGTGAAAAACTGGGTGTTGTTCAGTGTCCTGATGGCGGCAATGGGGGCCAGCGTGGTCTGGGCTGCCGGGCCATCCAATGGTGTGGCGTACCCGGAAGGCTGGCAGGATTGGGCAACGCTGGCGGTGTCTCATCGCACCGACAACGGCACGGTTCGGGTGATCCTCGGCAATGACGTGGCGATTGCCGCGGCGCGCCGTGGCGATACCCGGCCCTGGCCGGAAGGCGCGATGCTGGGCAAAGTGGTCTGGAAAGCCGAGACCCTGGCGGACTGGCCGGCGGCCGTTGGCCCGGGGGCTTTCGTTCACGCTGAGTTTATGGCACGGGTTGAAGGCGCCGGGGAGACCCGTTGGCGCTGGGCCCGTTGGATGGGCGCCGAGCTGGAACCCTTCCAGAAGGGGGAAGGGGAGTGCATCGCCTGCCATACCCCGGTGAAGGGGCGGGATTGGGTGTTTACCACCCCTGCGGTGCTGCCGCGTTAACCCTGACCGGTTTGAAGCTGCCCGACCTGATCTCAGCCGGGTGCCCCCCACCAGCACCGCTGTCTGGCGGGGGGACGCGGGCTTAGTAGGCGGACAGCAGGGGCTTATACCAGACGTTCATCGATTCGATCTGGCCGCTGATCTGGGTGTTGTTCACCAGTCGCCCCGCCATCTGGTACTGACGCCGGGCAAAGGTCCGGTTCATGCCCACCGACACGGCTCGCGCAATGGTAAAGGCCATGTGGTATCCCTCGCTGGCCATGGCGCGCTCCATCTGGGCCAGCAGGCGTTGCGCCCAGCCTTCACCCCGGGCGTCGGGGCGGGTGGCAAAGTCGGTCATCTCGACGGTGCCGCTGGTTCGGTCCTGTTCGGCGGACGCCAGTGCAACCAACTCCCCGTCCTTTTCCACGCCAAAGTAGGCCACGTTGTCGTCCATGGTGTCGCGAATGAATTCGGCGTCCGTGATGGGGAACGGGTAGCTGGGAAACACCTCGCCATAGAGCTCGGCCATCGCTTCGGCGTCCCGTTGCGTCATCTGCCGTATGGCCGGATCCGGCTGAATGCGGTCGTCCGGGCTGAGTGACAGGGTGGCCTGCTGTAAGGCGCGGTGCAGTGATTCCGGTTGATCCACCCGGGCCCGAGCGGGGTCCGGGTAGTGGCCGAGAAACAGCGCGTCGGCGTCCTCATAAAAGTGGGGAATTCGGGCTTCTACCCGGTAGCCCTGGCGAAGAAATGGTTCCGCCTGGGTGTGGGGCAGTTTGGCAAAGATCTTGCCGTATCCCTGCTGATCCGCCAGGTGGTGGATCTCCGACAGTACCTCGTCGGGATCGGCATCACCCAGCCCCATCAGGTACACGCGATCGTTGTTGGGCCCGTGCTGAATGGTGGCGCCGGCGCGTTGCTCGACGGTGTCGAACTGGAAACTGCCTTCGGCGGGGTCGGTCAGGCTGGAGAGCACGGAGTTCATTTGGATACCTCGAAACATTCAGATGAACGGGTGGCAAAAAAGGGTTGAATCAGGGCCAGCGTCAACAGGGACGCGGCCAGGCCATAGACGCTGGGGTCCAATTGCCATTGCACCATCACGGCAGGCAACGGTAGCCAATCGGCCATCACCAGCAACAGAGTCAGGCAACCCGCAATCATGGCGCTAAGGGCTGTCCCGGCGCGCACCTGGGGCCAGAACAGGCAGGCCAGGGTCGGGGCCACCAATCCGGACACCATCAGACCGTAAGCGGTGAGGATGGCATCCAGCACCGATGTGGCCCTGGCGGCCAGAATCATGGCGATGATCCCCAGCCCCAGCGTCACCAGCATCGACAGGCGCACCGCCTTTGGGGAATCTTCCCTTACCCGGCAGAGATCGTTCAGCAGGTTACCGGAGCTGGCCATCAGGCAGCTGTCAGCGGTGGACATGATGGCGGAGAAGTACGCGGCGATAACGATGCCGGTTAACCCCAATGGCAACACATCACGGATCATCATCGGCACCGCGCTTTCCGCGTCAGCTTCCGGCAGCAACACCCGGGCACACATCCCGAGCAGCACGCCGGAGAACGCCATCAAGGGGTACTCCAGCAGGCCTGCCAGGTACCACGCACGTTGGGCGGTTTGAGTATCCCGACAGGCGTAGATGCGTTGGTAGAGGGTCATCGCCACCAGCCAGATGGGGGTGATGGTGACCAGCCAGTTGATGGCGGTGCTGACACTCAGCGCCGTCAGAGAGAAATGCGGCGGTGGCAGGGCAGCCAGCAGTCCGGAGAACCCCCCAATCTCGCTGAGCGCAAAGGGCAGCGCCAGCCCCCCCAGGCCCAGCAGCAAAATCAGCCACTGCACGCTGTCGGTGTAGATCACCGCTTTGAGCCCACCGAATGCGGTGTAGAGAATGGTGGCACCCCCGATCAACCACAGGGCCAGGGTCAGCGGGTCACCGCCACTGAAATCGGCGGGCACCAGAGTGTTGGCGGCGAGTTTGGCACCGGCCAGCAGCTGTGCGGCGGTGAACCCCAGGTAACCGATGGCGGAGATCAGGGCCGCCAGCATCGACACTTTGGTGCCAAAGTGGTGGCGCAGCAGGTCGGGGTAGGTGAAAAACCGGTGTTGGGCTTCCCGCGCTTTGACCCGGGGAATCACCCAAACGGCCGACAGCCAGGCGCCGAGCAGGCCGGTGAAAAGCAGCCAGCTGGCGGACAGGCCCAGGGTAAAGCCCAGACCGGCCAGGCCGATGGAAAAGCCGCCACCGACGTCGGTGGCGGCAATGGAAAACCCCACGTGGCGGGCTCCCAGACTGCGTCCGGCCAGGAAGAAGTCCTCTCCTCCCTGATGGCGGCGGTAAAAGTGATACCCCACCGCCACCAGCGCCAGCAGGTAGCCCGCAAACAGGGCGTAATCAAGCGGATGCATACCGGCCCTTACAGCAGGAAGGAGACGTCTGCCGTGCGACCTTCAAAGTTGGTGGCAATCAGTTTGGTTTCCCCGTCCTGCTCCACCTTTTTCACGTACTCCGGCTGCACCGGCATCTTACCCAGGCCCCCGATGCCATCGACGATAAAGGTGGGGATGGCCGGGCCGGACACCCAGCCACGGATGCCGTGGTAGATCTCCAGCATGCGGTCGTAGCTGACCATGAATTTGCTGTTACCCGGAGCCGGATCCATAGAGTAGACGTAGTAGGGGCGGATGCCGTTGGAGACCAGCTCCATCACCAGATCGCGCATGATCTCGACGTCGTCATTCACCCCTTTAATCATCACGCTTTGGTTGCCCAGCATGATGCCCGCACGGCGCAGCATGGTGGTGTGCTTGATGAACAGCGGGGTGATCTCTTTGGGGTGGTTCACCTGGGTGTTGATCAGGGTGACGCGGTTTTTCACCAGCACGTCGACCAGCTCCGGCGTTACCCGGGTCGGCAACTGGGCCAGCAGGCGGCTGCCGCTGCGCAGGATCTTCAGGTCGGGACGGGCCTCGCGGATCATCGACAGGATCTCGTCCAGCTTGCTGTCGGTCAGCAGCAGCGGGTCGCCGCCGGAGAGCAGCACGTCCTGAACTTCCGGATGGTCCCGGAGGTACTCCACCGAGCGGCGGATGCGGGCCATGTCAATCACGTTCAACGGGTCGGACACCATCCGTTTGCGGGTGCAGTGGCGGCAGTACGCGCCGCAGATGTTGTGTACCAGAAACAGCACGCGGTTGGGGTAGCGATGCACCAGAGAGGTGCCTTCCGGCATCATGTCATCTTCCGCCAGCTGGTCGCCCATCTCGTGCGGGGCAACGTGCATCTCGTCCTGTTCGGGCACGTAC
>CAZWED010000080.1:0-8176 GCA_964632645.1 uncultured Ferrimonas sp.
TCTCCGAGGAGCTGATGGCGATCTCCAAGAAGGCCCGTGCCGGCAAGCTGACCGCCTCCGACATGCAGGGCGGCTGCTTCACCATTTCCAGCCTGGGTGGCATCGGCGGTACCGCCTTTACCCCCATCGTCAACGCGCCGGAAGTGGCCATTCTCGGGGTATCCAAGTCCGAGATTAAGCCGAAGTGGAACGGCAAGGAGTTTGCGCCGCGTCTGATGCTGCCGCTCTCCCTGTCCTATGACCACCGGGTCATCGACGGTGCCGACGGGGCACGCTTCTCCAGCACCCTGGCCGGCTATCTGTCTGACATCCGCAAGTTAGTGCTGTAACTCCCATAAGGCCGATTTATGTGATCGGCCTTTTGTTTTCCCTTTAGTTTGCTGGGGGGCGGCAGTACAATGCGGCTCGCCCCCCAACGGAATACAGAATAATCAGAGGAACATCATGAGCAACGAGATCAAGACTCAGGTCGTCGTACTCGGCGCTGGCCCAGCAGGTTACTCCGCCGCTTTCCGCGCTGCGGACCTGGGCCTGGAAACCGTCATTATCGAGCGTTACAGCACCCTCGGTGGTGTGTGCCTGAACGTGGGTTGTATCCCCTCCAAGGCGCTGCTGCACATTGCCAAGGTGATCGACGAAGCCAAGGTGATGGCGGACCACGGTGTGACTTTCGGTGAGCCGACCATCGATCTGGACAAGATCCGTGCCCACAAAGAGAAAGTGATCGGTCAGCTGACCGGCGGTCTGGGCGGCATGGCCAAGATGCGTAAGGTCAAAGTGGTGAACGGCAAAGGCCAGTTCACCGGTGCCAACAGCATCGACGTGACCGCGGAAGACGGCACCGTGACCACGGTGAAGTTCGACAACGCCATCATCGCGGCCGGCTCCCGTCCGATCCAACTGCCCTTTATTCCTCATGAAGATCCGCGCATCTGGGATTCCACCGACGCGCTGGAGCTGAAAGAAGTCCCCGGTCGCCTGCTGATCATGGGCGGCGGCATCATCGGCCTGGAAATGGGCACCGTATACAAAGCCCTGGGTTCCGAAGTGGACGTGGTGGAGATGCTGGATCAGGTGATCCCCGCCGCGGATAAAGACGTGGTACGCGTCTTCACCAAGCGCATGAACAAGAAGTTCAACTTCATGCTGGAAACCAAGGTGACCGCAGTCGAAGCCAAAGACGACGGCATCTACGTCTCCATGGAAGGCAAGAAGGCCCCGGCCGAGCCGCAGCGTTACGACGCGGTTCTGGTGGCCATCGGCCGTACCCCGAACGGCAAGCTGCTGGCGGCGGAAAACGCCGGTGTCAACGTGGACGAGCGTGGCTTCATCAACGTCGACAAGCAGATGCGCACCAACGTGCCGCACATCTACGCCATCGGTGACATCGTGGGCCAGCCGATGCTGGCGCACAAAGGGGTGCACGAAGGTCACGTCGCGGCGGAAGTGATCGCCGGCAAGAAGCACTACTTCGACCCGAAAGTGATCCCCTCCATCGCCTACACCGATCCGGAGATCGCCTGGGTGGGTCTGACCGAGAAGGAAGCCAAAGAGCAGGGCATCAACTACGAGACCGCCACCTTCCCGTGGGCGGCCAGTGGTCGCGCCATCGCTTCCGATGCGGCCGACGGCATGACCAAGCTGATCTTCGATAAAGACACGCACCGCGTGATCGGTGGCGCCGTGGCCGGCACCAACGCCGGTGAGCTGCTGGGTGAGATCGGTCTGGCCATCGAGATGGGCTGTGATGCGGAAGACATCGCGCTGACCATCCACGCTCACCCGACTCTGCACGAGTCCGTGGGTCTGGCGGCGGAAGTCTACGAAGGCTCCATCACCGACCTGCCGAACCCGAAAGCCAAGAAGAAGTAATCGGGACGACATCACAAAAAAAGGCGACCTTCGGGTCGCCTTTTTACGTCTGCGGTGAACTTTTTGTTGAGATCCCGTACAGTAGCGTGGATACAAAAAGAACAAGAATACGGGGTCGCGGGTCGATGCGCTTATTACTGCTGCTGGGACTGATTCTGCTTCAGGGAGTCTGTCCGGTTTTGGCGTCCGCCATCCGCTGGGTCAACGCGGAGCAGGGGCTACAGAATCAGTCGATACTGGCGTTTGCCGAGGACAACAACGGGCTGATCTGGATCGGCACCGAAGATGGACTTTACCGCCTGACGGATCGCCAAATCCGGCGGGTGGACGTTCAGGGCAGCCGACACCTGTTTGCCGAATCCTTTGTGCAGGCGCTGCTGCCGTTACCCAACCACCAGATGCTGGTGGCCACCGATGACAACCTCTACCGGCTGGATCTGTTCAAGAACGAGGCCGAGTCGCTGAACCAGCTGCTGGACCTGCCCCTCCATACCACCACCACCCGCTTCTATCTGGATCGCCACGACAACATCTGGTTCATCACCCTGGATGGCGTGGTGTATCGCCTGGCCAAGGATCTCAGCCGCTACGACATCGTCAGTACCCTGACCATGGAACAGCAATGGCGCCAGGTGTACCGGGACGAGGGGGAGCGGATCTGGGCCCTGAGCCGCCATAAGCTGGTGCAGATAGAAGGGGCGCAGCTGAAGAGCAACAGCAATCTCTGGCCGTTGGAAAACGGCGATCTCAGGGCCATCGCCGCCGATGGCGAAGGGCGGCTCTGGCTGGCCAGTTTCGGCGGCTTGTATCCCTTTGACCCGGTCAAGGGCACAGTCGCCAGCACCCCGGTGTTTGATAAACCGCTGCGGGACGTTGACCCGGACGGTAAGGGCGGTCTCTGGCTGCTGGGCCGGGGCGAGCTTTATCACTGGGCCGCCGGTGCGGCGCGGCCGGAGCTGGTGGATCTCGACCTGCCCGCCGAGTTTCGCTCAGAGTCCCTGTTTGCCGGCAAGGTCGATTCCCAGGGACGGCTTTGGCTGATCAGCGATTACGACGGCCTGATCGGCTACCGTCACACCGCCGATTTTGTGAAGGAGCGGATCAACGCCCACACCTACCCCGGGCTCGGCAATGACATGACCTGGGGGATCTTTGCCGAAGGCGCCATGCGCTACCTGGCGACCGACACCGGTGTCCAGTGGGTGGACACCGCCAGTGGCCAGCACGGCAGCATCTCGCTGCCGGCCCTGCGGGATTCCGGGGCGGCATTTGGCCTGGCCCGACTCGACCACACCCACCTGGTGGTGGCCTCGACCGAGGGGCTCTACCGGCTGGACACCCGCACCCGGACCGCGGAACGGCTGAGCGGTATGGGCTTGCCGGACCTGCGCAACCAGGTGGTCTACAACGTGATCGCCGATGAAGACCAGCTCTGGATCGTCACCGGCCGATACCTGTTCCGCTGGTGGCCGGAGCGCCAGAGCAGCGAGCGCTTTGAGGTGGACGGCCAGCCCCTGATCGGGGTGCGCAACCTGACCCGGGGCGCGGACGGACGGCTCTGGTTTGGCGGAGAAAATCTGCTGGCCTACCAGGACCCGGATGGCAAAGTCACCAAGGTGTTGTCCGCCCGCACCGTCGACCAGCGCAAGCACTCGGTGGGTTTCCTGTCGCCCCAGGCCGATGGCACCTTGTGGTTTTCCAGCTACGGGCGTGGCGTCTGGCTGTATGACCCCCGCTGGAACGAGTTCCGCCAGCTCAGTGAGCAGTGGCAGATGGACTGCGATAACGCCTACGTCGGCGCGCTGATCGAGCAGCGGATGGTCATCGGCTGCAGTCGCAGCCTGTTTGTGGTGGAGCCCCACCTGCAGACCCTGTTCGGACTGGACGTGTTTGACGGCGTCGCCCTGGACAATTTCAACGAAGGGGCGCTCTTTTACGACCCCGAACTGGGCATGATGCTGGGGGCGGGCAGCGGGATGATCACTCTGGATCCCAATGCCCTGAAACCGGTGCCGAGGCAGGATCGGGCCATCATCGAATCCATTGAAGCGCACTACCTCGACGGCCATCGGCAACTCTGGCTGGAACCGGAGGGACGCCCCGTCATCATCGAACCGGAATACCGCCTCCTGGCCCTCCAGTTCGCCAGCAACCGCCTACTGGACCGTACCCCCAAGCATTTTCGTTACCGCCTCAGCCACAATGGCGTGGCGGGTCAATTGGTGGACTTTCCCAACCAGGGGCAGCTGACCTTCAGTGGCCTGCAACCGGGCCGCTACGAGCTGGAACTGTACGGCGTCAGCCAGGGGATCTGGTCTGCGGTGCCCAGTCGCGTGTCCTTTGTGGTCAACCAGCACTGGTGGCAGAGCGAGCCGGTTAAAGCGCTGGCGGGCTCGGCCGTGGTGATTCTGCTGATGCTGGGCCTGCTGCAGCGTCAGCGCCAGGTGCAGCGGATCCGGCAGTTCAACACCGAACTGAGCCAGAGCCAGCAACGCCTCCATCTGGCGCTGGGTGCCGGCCGCTCCGACACCTGGGAGTGGGACAGGACGAGCAACCGGTTCCGCCTTGAGAATCATCAGCGCCATCTGGGCGACGACGGCATGCCGCGCTTGCTGGAAATGAGCCAGCTGACCATCCACCCGGACGATCGCCTGCGGGTCTGGCGCGCCTGGCGCGAGCACTACCTGGGGCTGTCGGAGCACTATGACGTTGAATACCGTCAGGCGGATTACAAGGGACGCTGGCGCTGGGTCTGGGCGGCCGGCAAAGCGGTGGAGCGGGATGAGCGCAACGGCCAGGCCCGCCGGGTGGTCGGCATCTACACCGACATGACCGCACACCGCCGGCTGGAGCAGGAACACGGACTCTACGCGCAGGCGATCGAGAACACCGCGGAAGGGGTGGTGATCCTTGACCACCAGCTGCAGGTGCAGGGGTGCAATCCCGCCGCAGAGATGATCCTGGCGACTCCCCGGGCTCAGCTGATGGGCGATCGCTTCCACCACTACTGGTACCCGGAACAGACCCCCCAGCTGGAGACCGTTACCCGGGGAGAAGCCAGCTGGAAAGGGGAGGTGTTGCTGCGCGGCAGCAACGGCGACACTGTACCGGTGTGGCTCAATATCAGTCCGATGGGCGATCGGGCCCGCCACCTGGTGGCACTGTTTTCCGACATCACCGAGCGCAAACGCGCCGAACTGGAGCTGCGCCGACTGGCGGATTTTGATCCCCTGACCGGCTTGCCCAACCGCAGCCAGTTCAATGCCCGACTGAACGCCGCGGTGCAGGCCCGGGGGCCGGCAGGCCGCCCCATGGCGCTGATGTTCCTGGATCTGGATCGCTTCAAGCACATCAATGACACCTATGGCCACTCCACCGGCGATGGCCTGCTGGTTCAGGCGGCGCAGCGCCTCAAAGGGCTGATGGGGGATGCGGAGCTGTTGTGCCGCTTCGGCGGGGACGAGTTCATTGTGCTGATCAGCGATTACCGCAGCCGAGCCGAGCTGGAACGCCTCGCCCAACGTGTTCTGAGCGCCATTGCCGAGCCGTTCGAGGTGGATGGGCAGCTGTTTTACGTGTCCACCAGCGTGGGCATCGCCTGCTACCCCGAAGACGCCCTGCAGCCGGAGTCGCTGATCCGCCACGCGGATCTGGCGATGTACCACGCCAAGGAGGAGGGCAGGGGGCGCTACTGTTTCTACACCCGTCAGCGGGACGCGCAGGCGACCTACCAGCTGGAGCTGGAGAATGCGCTGAGACAGGCGCTGGAGGCCAATCGTCTCGAGTTGCACTACCAGCCCCAGGTGGACCTGAACCGCAACCGGGTCACCGGGGTGGAGGCGCTGCTGCGCTGGTTTGATGAGGAGAATGGCGCGGTGTCCCCGGACACCTTCATCACCCTGGCGGAATCCAGTGGCATCATCGTCAAACTGGACCGCTGGGCTCTGCGCCAGGCCTGCCAGAGTTTTGTCCGCTGGGGCATGGGCGACGGCATGAAACTGTCGGTCAACGTGTCGGCCAGCCACTTCCACCAGCCGGACTACGTGGATTTCGTCTCCCGGGTTCTGACCGAAACCGGCCTGCCGGCCAGCCAGCTGTGTCTGGAGATCACCGAAGGGGTGTTGATGAAGCGGGTCAGCCTGGCACAGAGCCACCTCCACGCCCTGAGAAAACTGGGGGTGTCGGTGGCGGTGGATGACTTTGGCACCGGCTACTCCTCGCTGGCCTACCTGAGCCAGTTTGCCGTGGATGCGCTGAAGATCGACCGCTCCTTTGTGCTGGATCTGCCGGGCAACCCGACCAACGGTGCGATCACCCGAAGCATCCTCGATATGGGGCGCAACCTGGGCCTGCAGGTGGTGGCAGAAGGGGTTGAGACCGAAGAGCAGGAGGCGTTTTTGCGGCAGCAGGGCTGTGCCCGGATGCAGGGATTCCGCTACGCCCGTCCGATGAACGCCGAGGCCTGCTGCCTGTGGTTGCAGGAGCAGGCCGAACTGCGGGAGTGGGACGAGATCAGCTGAGTCCGTCCAGCCAGGATTCCGTCAGCTGCGTCAGATTGTCGAGGCGGTGATCGGCAATCACGAAGCGGGGGTCGTCCCTATGATGCGGGTCCGGTACTGCCAGAGCGGTCATGCGGGCGGCCTTGGCGGCCAGCAGGCCGTTGAAGGAGTCCTCGATTGCCATGCATTGCTCAGGCGGGACCTGAAGGCCGCTGGCGGCGTCCAGATAAACCTGCGGGTGGGGCTTGCCGTAGGGCAGCGCTTCGGCCGAGCAGGTTACCGAGAAGGCGCCCATCAGGCCCAGCCGTTCGAGAGTGGCGTCAATCAGCAGGGCGGGGGAGGAGGTGGCCAGCCCCAATGCCCAGCCACGCTGGTGCAGGGTTTGAATCGCCCGCTCAACACCGGGCAGGGGGGCACCCTGGCTGCGGATAAGTTCGACCACCCGGTGCAGAATGGCGTCGGCAATCTGTTCCGGAGCCACTCCACTCCAGGGGTGGCGTTGGTACCAGTACGCCACCACCTGATCGATTCTCAGCCCCTGGGTTTTCAGGGTGTCCTCAAAGGTGAGGGGCACGCCCTGATCCGAGAGGATCTCCAGCTCCGCCTGCTGCCAAAACGGTTCGGAATCGACCAGAACGCCGTCCATATCGAAAATTACGGCTTGGATAATGTGCGTCACGATGTGTACCATCCACTTTTGAACGTTATTCAGTGCAATAGCCTTGCCTGAAAATTTCAATGACCGCGAATCTCGGTCGACTGATCGCTACACTGTACC
The DNA here is from genome assembly GCA_964632645.1 of uncultured Ferrimonas sp. Taxonomy (GTDB): domain Bacteria; phylum Pseudomonadota; class Gammaproteobacteria; order Enterobacterales; family Shewanellaceae; genus Ferrimonas. The sequence goes on from CAZWED010000080.1 coordinate 7,150, forward strand.
TGTTGGTACCCCGATGATGAAACGGTCTCTATGGGAGAGTTTTAATGAAACGCAGTCAAACTTTTGCTGTTGCTTCGCTGGTTGGCCTGCTGGCCGCTTGTGGTGGCGGCGGTGATGATGCGCCGGCCACGGGCACCCTGAGCATGGGCATCACCGATGGCCCCGTCCACTACGCCGATGACGTGGTCATCGTACTGAGCCACATGGTGCTGGTACCGGAAGCGGGCGGCGAGCCGATCGTGTTCGATTACCTCCAGGACGAGAATGAACTGCGCAGCATCGACCTGCTGGAAGTGCAGGGTGCGAACGCGGAGTGGGTGATCACCGATCGTGAGCTGCCGGTGGGCAACTACGACGTGTGCGCCTACATCATCCAGGGCGATGGCACCGAAACCACCTCTCACGTCAACATTGAAGACGGCACCTACAGCCTGTCCACCCCCTCCGGCGGCAGCTGCAAAGGCTACAAGCCGGACGACGTAAACGGCCAGAAGCCGGCCCGCCTGAAGTTCAACCGCGAGGCCCAGGTTACCGTCAACACCGGCTTCAACAGCTTCGTGATTGACTTTGAACTGAGCAAAGGGCTGGTGGACAACCGCCAGGCCAACGGCAGCCAGACCGACTTCAAGATCAAGCCCAATGCCATCACTCTGGTGAACGTTGCCGGCGCCGGCACCATCACCGGTACCCTGCCGCAGCAGCAGTTTGATGCCTGTGAAGCGGATTTCGCCAGCCTGCTGGGCGCCTCCGAGTTCAGCCACGCGGCCTACCTGTATGCCGACAGCCGTGACCGCACCACCATGGGCGACATCGCCGGTGATGAAGGCTTTCCGACCGACAGCACTCTGGTGGAGCCGGTTGCGACCGCGCCCATCAACCCGGTGGAGGTGGAGCAGGAAGATGGCTCCATCGTGACCGAACTGAAGTACGAGTTTGGCTTTATCGGTGAAGGCACCTACTCCATCGGCTACACCTGTGTGGCCAACGCCGACCTGCCGGACACCCATGAGACCGATGCGGAAGGTTT
>CAZWED010000080.1:8186-11953 GCA_964632645.1 uncultured Ferrimonas sp.
CACTACACCCCGGTTGAGGTGGAGGCGGATGAGCAAACCGTTCAGGACCTGGATCCGATCCTGTAATTTCGCGTGTCGAACCGCTTAAAAAGGCCGCCCTCCGGGGCGGCCTTTTTTGATGCCAATTCCTCCGGCGTGCCCGTTCCTGCTCAACCCTTACGACTTTGGTGTAAATCGCTGCCGAGTTTGACTTCTATTCGGTCTGGCCGATTTAAAAGCGTGCGCAAGATCGCTATACTGCGGGCACCCAAGGTGTGGCAGCGATCACATAAGCGTGCCAAATTGCCACATCCGTTCACAGGACGTGCAGCTTTATGTGAGCCTGCCAGGATGAGAGGAAGTGAGCCGTGTTAGAAGCCTATCGTGAACACGTCGCAGAACGTGCCGCCCAAGGAGTGGTGCCGAAGCCACTGGATGCCCAACAGACCAGTGAACTGGTGGAACTGCTGAAGAACCCCCCGGCCGGTGAAGAAGAAACCCTGATTGACCTGTTGGAAAACCGCATTCCGCCGGGTGTGGATGAAGCCGCTTACGTTAAAGCCAACTTCCTGGCGGCCATCACCACCGGTGAAACCAAGAGCCCGCTGGTGAGCCCGGAGCGCGCCACCGAACTGCTGGGCACCATGCAGGGCGGTTACAACATCGAACCGCTGATCAAACTGCTGGGCGACGCTACCCTGGCCCCGCTGGCCGCCAAGGCGCTGTCCCACACCCTGCTGATGTTTGATGCCTTCCACGACGTGGTGGACCTGGCCAATGGCGGCAACGACTACGCCAAGCAGGTACTGCAATCCTGGGCCGACGCCGAGTGGTTTACCTCCCGTCCCCAGTTGGCCGAATCCATCACCCTGACCGTTTTCAAGGTGCCTGGTGAAACCAACACCGACGACCTGTCTCCGGCCCCGGATGCCTGGTCCCGCCCCGACATCCCGCTGCACGCTCTGGCGATGCTGAAGTCCGAGCGCGAAGGGATCACCCCGGATGAGCCGGGTGTGGTTGGCCCCATCAGCACCATCGACAAGCTGAAAGAGAAAGGCCACCCGCTGGTGTACGTGGGCGACGTGGTGGGCACCGGCTCCTCCCGTAAGTCCGCCACCAACTCCGTGCTGTGGTTTATGGGCGATGACCTGCCGGGCGTGCCCAACAAGCGTGGCGGCGGCTTCTGTTTCGGTGGCAAGATTGCCCCGATCTTCTTCAATACCATGGAAGACGCCGGCGCCCTGCCGATCGAGATGCCGGTTGAGAAGATGGCCATGGGCGACGTGATCACCGTGTACCCCTACCAGGGCGTGGTGAAGAACGAAGCCGGCGACGTGATCTCCGAGTTCGAACTGAAAACCGATGTGCTGCTGGACGAAGTCCGTGCCGGCGGTCGTATCCCGCTGATCATCGGCCGAGGCCTGACCGACAAGGCCCGTGAAGTGCTGGGTCTGGCACCCTCCGACGTGTTCCGCCGTCCCCAGGACGTGGCCGACACCGGCAAGGGCTACACCCTGGCCCAGAAGATGGTGGGTAAGGCCTGTGGCGTTGAGGGCGTTCGCCCCGGCCAGTACTGTGAGCCGAAGATGACCACCGTGGGGTCTCAGGACACCACCGGTCCGATGACCCGTGACGAGCTGAAAGACCTGGCTTGCCTGGGCTTCTCCGCCGACCTGACCATGCAGTCCTTCTGCCACACCGCCGCCTATCCCAAGCCGGTGGACGTGAACACCCACGCGACCCTGCCGGACTTCATCATGAACCGCGGCGGCGTCTCCCTGCGTCCGGGTGACGGGGTGATCCACTCCTGGCTGAACCGCATGCTGCTGCCCGACACCGTGGGCACCGGCGGCGACTCCCACACCCGCTTCCCGCTGGGCATCTCCTTCCCGGCCGGTTCCGGCCTGGTGGCGTTTGCCGCTGCCACCGGCGTAATGCCGCTGGACATGCCGGAATCCGTGCTGGTGCGCTTCAAAGGTGAAATGCAGCCGGGCATCACCCTGCGTGACCTGGTGCATGCCATCCCCTACTACGCCATCCAGCAGGGTCTGCTGACCGTGGCCAAGCAGGGCAAGAAGAACATCTTCTCCGGTCGCGTGCTGGAGATTGAGGGTCTGGAAAACCTCACTGTTGAGCAGGCGTTCGAGCTGTCTGATGCGTCCGCTGAGCGTTCCGCCGCCGGCTGTACCATCCAGCTGGGTGAAGACTCCATCGCCGAGTACCTGCAGTCCAACATCGTGATGCTGAAGTGGATGATCGCCGAAGGTTACGGCGACCGTCGTACCATCGAGCGTCGCATCACCGCGATGGAAGCCTGGCTGGCGAATCCGGAGCTGATGGAAGCCGACGCGGATGCCGAATACTGCGCCGTGATTGAGATCGATCTGGCCGAAATCAAGGAGCCGATCCTGTGTGCGCCGAACGATCCGGACGACGCCCGCCTGCTCTCCGAGGTTCAGGGTGACTAGATCGACGAAGTGTTCATCGGTTCCTGCATGACCAACATCGGTCACTTCCGTGCCGCCGGCAAGCTGCTGGACAAGCACAAAGGCGCCCTGCCGACCCGTCTGTGGGTGGCACCGCCGACCAAGATGGACCAGCAGCAGCTGATCGACGAAGGCTACTACGGCATCTACGGCCGCGTCGGTGCCCGCACCGAAATGCCCGGTTGCTCCCTGTGCATGGGTAACCAGGCCCGTGTGGCAGACGGTGCCTCCGTGGTGTCCACCTCCACCCGTAACTTCCCGAACCGTCTGGGCACCGGTGCCAACGTCTACCTGGCCTCTGCGGAGCTGGCGGCGGTGGCCTCCATCCTGGGCAAACTGCCCACCGTGGCGGAGTACCTCGAGTACGCCAAGACCATCGACGCTCAGGCGGCGGACACCTACCGCTACCTGAACTTCCACAAGATGGAGCAGTACACCAAGCCGGCCGGCGAAGTGATTCTGCAGCAGCCGGCCTAACCGGTCAGCCACAAAAAACGCCCCGCAGTTGCGGGGCGTTTTTCTTGGTGGACGGTGCCGATGGGCAAACTCAGCTGGCTTCGCTTTGGCGCTCGAACAGGGTTTCCAGCAGGCGATCTTCCAGTTCGAACCGCTCCTCCATCTTCTGGCCCAGTTTGGACAGGTCCTGATCCAGCTCCATCAGGGTGTCGTCATCCACGCCGTTGGTGTACTTGTCATTAAAGTCCAACGCGGCGTCGGTACTGGGGGCGATCTTGGGGAACAGGCTTTGCGCCAGGGATTTCGATTGGCCGCCGTTCTGCTCACAGGCGGAGGCGACCTGGTCATACACTTCGAAGTGCCCCTCGGAGACGTAATCCACCAGCAGGTTACAGAATTGCTGGATGTGATCCTCTTCGGGCAGTTGTCCCTTTTTCTTCTCGTACGGTGGCAGGCCTGCCAACTGGCAATAGTGGATCAGCAACTGACGACGGCTCTCCAGCCAATGGTCGATCAGTGTGTTGGAGCCTCCCCAAGCATCCACGGCCCTTTCTAACTTTGTCAGCATGGCACCATCCTCTTGCAAGCCAACTCAATGTCGGTATTGGTATATCCCAATTTAAGTAAGGGATGGGTCAGTGATCAACGGTTTTTTAATCACTCGTGGAGGAATCTTCTGGTCGGACCGGTGGGCGGGAAATAAAAAACCCTGACGCCGAGGCGTCAGGGCATAAGATTGGGTGTTGCGGGCTCACTCGCATGAGCTTCTTACTTCGTTTTGCTAGCGCGGTATTGTTATACCAAAGGCGAATAGGGAGTGCAAATCTTTGCCAGTGACCATCCGCT
>CAZWED010000081.1:0-11688 GCA_964632645.1 uncultured Ferrimonas sp.
GGGTACACTATCGTCAAACAAAAAAGGTTTATCACTTCCATGAATACCACTGCCCCCTTTCATTGGGGACTCCTGCATCCCAAGTACTGGGGCTACTGGCTGGGCACCGTTCTGATGCGCCTGCTGATCCGGCTTCCCCTCTCCGTTCAGTACCGGATCGGCGCCGCGTTGGGTCGCCTGATCCAGCGCCTGATGGGCAAGCGGATCGACGTGGCTCGAAAAAATCTGGCGCTTTGCCTCCCCGAACTGTCCGAAGCGGAACGGGAAGCGCTGATCGTCAAGAACTTCGAAGAAACCGGGATGGCGCTGTTCGACACCGCCAACGCCTGGTGGTGGTCCGATCGCCGGGTTCAGGCCAATATGAGCGTGGCCGGATGGGAGCACATCGAAGCCGCTGAACAAGCGGGACAGGGGGTGCTGCTGATGGCCGCGCATTGCCTGATGCTGGAGCCCGGCGCCCGGGTGTTCGGCCAGATGAAGCCGGGCATCGGCGTCTACCGCCCCCACAACAATCCCATGATGGAATACCTTCAGGTCAAAGGCCGCCTGCGTTCCAACAAAGGGTTGATCCCCAAGCGGGAGGTACGCCAGATGGTCAAGGCGCTGCGCGCCGGCGAAGTGGTCTGGTACACCCAGGATCAGGACGCTGGCCGCCGTGGCAGCGTGTTCGCGCCCTTCTTTGGCGTGCCCGCGGCCACCGCCGCCGGTGCCAGTACCCTGGCCAAGCTTGGCAAAGCCCGGGTGCTGCCCTTCTTTGTCGAGCGCAAAGCTGACCACAGCGGTTACCACATCGAAGTGGGCGCGCCGCTGGAGGACTTCCCCAGTGGCGATGAACTGGCGGACACCACCCGCTGCAACGTCGTCACCGAAGCGCTGGTGCGCCGCCGTCCGGAGCAGTACATGTGGCTGCACCGCCGCTTTAAAACCCGGCCCAATCCGGACGATCCCAAGATCTACTGACGGCGCCTTTCTCCACCTGTGGGCAGAAGGGACAACGAAAAAGGGAGGCCAATGCCTCCCTTTTCTTATGGTTGCCCCAGTAACTCGTCCCAGATGCCGAGCACCGCATCACAGGCGGCGGGGCGCGCCTCCAGGGGCACCGTGCCCCCCTCGCCCGCCAGCACCTTGTGATGGCTGGTGTCCCTGAGGTCGATGTAGGTGCGGATCAGCCGGTCTGCCGCCTGCGGCCCCAGTTTGCCCTGGGCCAGCGCGGTTTCGAGGATCCGCACATTGTCGGACCAGGTGGCCAGCGCCGGGCACTCCGCCGCCTCTTTGAGCACCAGGAACTGGGTGATGAACTCGATGTCGGTGATGCCGCCGGGCCCCTGCTTCAGGTCAAACTCCGCCTTGCCGCTGCGGTCCAGATGGTCACGCATCTTGGCCCGCATCGACACCACATCGTCGCGCAGTTGCGCCGCGTCCCGGGGCAGGCACAGCACCTGGCGCCGCAACCGGGCAAAGCGGCCGGCCAGCGCGTCATCGCCGTAAACGAAACGGGCCCGCACCAGAGCCTGATGTTCCCAGGTCCAGGCTTCTTCACGTTGATACTCTTCAAAGCGCTCTATCTGACTCACCAGCAGCCCGGCACTGCCGGAGGGGCGCAGCCGGGTGTCAACTTCGTAGAGCACACCGGACACGGTGCGGGTCGCAAACAGGTGCAGGATGCGCTGGGCCAGCTTGACGTAGAAGTGGCCATTGTCGATCGGCCTGGCCCCATCGGTTTCCCCGGGCCCGGCACTGTGCAAAAACACCAGGTCGAGATCGGAGCCGTACCCCAGCTCCAGGCCGCCGAGTTTGCCGTAGGCGATCACCGCAAACCCCCGCCCGTCGGCGTCCAGCTTCGGCAGGCCATGACGGGCCGTCAACTGGGCCCAGGCCAGGTTCACCACCTGTTCAATGATGGCTTCGGCCAGCCAGGTTAAGTGGTCACTCACTTTCATCACAGGCAGCACGCGAGTGACGTCTGCCGCCGCGATGCGCAACTGATGGGCCTGCTTGAACTGGCGCAGCGCCTCCATCTGCTGCTCCAGATCGTCCTCCGGCACCCGCAGCAGGTATTCCCGCAGCTCCGCCGCATAGCCTTCTGGCGGCAACGGCTGGTACAGGGCCACCGGGTCGATCAGTTCATCCAGCAGAATGGGGTAGCGGGACAGCTGCTCGGCGATCCAGGGGCTGGCCGCGCAGAGGGTCACCAGCTGACGGGCCGCGCCGGGGTTTTCCAGCAGCAGTTCCAGGTAAGTGGTGCGGGTGAGGACGGTGGTCAGCACCGAAGTCACCCGCATCCAGACCGCTTCCTGATCCTTCTGCCGGGCCATCTTCTGCAACAACCGGGGGATCAGCTTATCCAGCACATCCCGGCCACGGGGGCCGATGCGGCGCTGCTCAAACTCCTCCCGGGTGGCGCGGATCTTCGGCCACAGGGTGGGTTCCAGTCCCTGCTCGGTCAGGATCGCCTCACCATCCAGATCCAACCCGGGGCCCTGCCACAGTTCAGGCAATGCCCCCAGTTCACTCTCTTCGTCCTGCTCCGCACCAATGGTGTCGCGGAACACCTGGTGGATCCCCGCCATGGCGTCCTGGATCCGCGCCCACAGCGTTTCGGCTCGCTCCTCCCCCAGCGCCAGTGCCAGGCGCAACCGGTTATCCGGATCCGAGGGCAGGGTTTGGGTCTGGCCGTCATTCAGCGCCTGGAGGCGGTTTTCCACCTTACGCAACAGCGCGTAGCCGTCGGTCAGTGCCCGGTGGCTGCGGTCGTCAAGCAGACCCAGGCGTTTCAGCTCCGCCAGCACCGGACGCAACGGACTTTGCCGCAGGCTGGGCTCCCGCCCGCCACGGATCAGCTGGTGCGTCTGCGCCACGAACTCGACCTCCCGGATGCCGCCCCGACCCAGCTTAATGTTGTCGGACAGCGCCTGGCGGCGCAGTTGGGATTCGATCAGCCCCTTCATGCGGCGCAGGGCATCGATGGCGGAGAAGTCGAGATAACGCCGGTAGACAAAGGGTCGCAGCAGGCTGTTCAGGGCGTCGGATTCCACTTCGGTTGCGCCCAGCAAGCGGGCTTTGACCATGGCATAACGTTCCCACTCCCGCCCCTGCTCCTGGTAGTAATCCTCCAGGGCCGCCAGCGAGACCACCAGCGGGCCCGCTTCCCCGAACGGCCGCAGTCGCATGTCCACGCGGTAACAGAAGCCGTCCACGGTGGTCTGCGCCAGCAGGTTAATCAGCTTCTGGCCAAGCCGGATAAAGTACTGCTGATTATCCAGCTCACGGCGACCGCCGACGGTGACGCCGTTTTCCAGGTAGGTGAAGATCAGGTCGATGTCGGAGGAGAAGTTCAGCTCGCCGCCACCCAGCTTGCCCATGCCAAGGATCATCAGCTGCAGCGGTTGACCGTCGCTGCCGGTGGGACGCCCCAACTGGGGCGCCAGGTGTTCGGTCAGGAAGTCGCGGGTGGCCACCACCATCGCTTCCGCCAGCGCCGACAAGCGCGCCAGGGTTTCATCGAGGGGGGCCAGATCCAGCAGGTCCCGGGCGGCGATATGGCTCAGTGCCCGGTGGCGGAAGCGGCGCAGTGTGGCCATGGCGGAGGCGTCATCGGTGCATCCGGCCAGCATCCGGGCCAGCGTTGGGCGGTACTCGTCCGGATCGGCCTCCTGATGCAGTTGCCCCTCAGCCAGCAGCAGAACCAGTCCCTGCGGGTCCCGGGCCCAGACCTGGCCCAGGTATTCGGACAGCGCCAGCAGGCGCCAGAGCGTCGTTCTGGCCGGCTCGTCCAGGCGATCCAGAACGTCCGGTTCCAGTCTCTCCCAGGCCCGCTGCGCCTGTTGTGTCAGGGCGGGGCTGAGCTTGTTGTCGTGGGGCACGCTGGTCATAATAACGTCCTGTTTACACCTTAACGTCTTGCAATCCCTGCACCTTATCATGGGCGAATGGCAAGCTGGGAGGAACTCCGGATGAACATGGCGTCAGCACTGACCGAATTTGAACGCTTGGCGGGTGAGCCGCTGCCTCTGGTGGCGGTGGAGCTGGGCCTGGTCCTGATCCTGTTCGTCATCGCCCGCTATACCCACGGCTGGTGGAGCGGTGTCGATACGCACGAGGAACTGGCCGAGCGCGACAACATCGCCTTTGGCATCAGTTTAGCCGGTGGCATGACCGGGCTGTGCCTGGTGCTCTCCGGCGTGTTTCATCTGCCCGCGCCGGACGCACCAATCTGGAAGGCCGCCTGGATCGGCGGTATGGGGCTGGCCACCCTGGCGCTGATCCGACTCGGCCGCTGGTGGTACGACAAACTGGCACTGCACCAGGTCGACAAGCATGGCCTGATCCTCGAAGGCAACATCGCCATGGCCCTGGTGGATGCGGCCATCGCCATTGCCACCGCCACGGTGCTGCTGGCCAATCTGCGCTGGCTGGGCGAGATCAGCCTCGCTGCCCTCTTCCTACTCTGCCTTGACTACTTTATTGCCCTCACCCTGCTGGTGGTGATCACCCGCATTCTGGAATACCGTTTCCGTCGCCTGAACCAGGGCGGCAGCCTTCAGCGTGCCCTGGCGCAGGACCACCGGGCAGTAGCCCTGCGCCACAGCGCCTACCTGCTGGCCTGCGGCCAGGTGATCGCCATTGCCGGGACGATGAATCCCTACAATCCGGCCACCCCGCTGCTGAACGTGGCCGGATGGCTGGCGTGGTCTGCCATCGGTCTGGCGGTGCTGTTGCTGCTCTCCAGCGGCCTGCGTTACCTGGTCATGGCACAGATCAAAGTCAGCCGGGAGGTCGAGCTGCAAAATAACAGCGGCATCGCCATTCTGGACGGGGCGCTGGTGTACGCCTCCGCCCTGCTGCTGACCAACCTGGTTCAATACTGAGGAACGCGGATGTTTAAGGAGAGAGAAACCACGCTGACACCAAGAGAGCTGGGCATGATGCTGCTCTCTTTGTTTGCCGTCATCGTGGTGATCACCATCGTCTTCAGCGATAACGACAGAGAAACCACACGCCTGTTGATCAAAATCGACTTCGCCATCTGCATGATCTTTATCGGCAATTTCTTCTACGGGCTTTGGCGCGCGGCGGACCGGGCCCTGTATGTTCGCACCCACTGGATCGATCTGGTGGCCTCCATACCGGTTGTTGAACAACTGCGCTTTGTCCGCATCTTCCAGATCCTGAGGGTGATTCGCCTTATCCGCATGAGTCGCTCCGTGCTCGGCCCCCTGCTGCGCCAGAAACGGGAAACCACCCTGACCAGCCTGCTGTTGGCGATGATCACCATCATCACCTTCTCATCGGTGTTGATCCTGCTGGTGGAGGACGGGGTGCCCGGCGCCAACATCAACTCGGCGGAATCCGCCATCTGGTGGGCACTGATCACCATCTCCACCGTGGGGTACGGCGATTTCTACCCGGTCACCACCGAGGGTCGGGTGATTGCCGCCGTGGTGATCGTCACCGGCGTCAGCTTCTTTGGTGTGGTGGCGGGTTTTCTGGCGTCGTTGTTTGTGCAGGACGATGACGAAAAAAACGCGCCGGATATGGCGCGTATTGAAGCCCGTCAGAGGGAACTGGAATCACAGCAACTCGAACTGCTGAACGAGATCAAGGCTCTGCGCTCCTCGCTGTCGGATCACGCCAGGGAGCGGGACAGCAGGGACAGCTGACACAGGCCGTAGGCGGGCTGCAGCATGCCCGCCCGCAAGGCCTCCTGCGGATCGCTGTCGGCCACCAGCGCCGTGGCCAGGGCCAGCAAACCATGCCCCTCGTTACCCAGCAGCCCCGCGGCGGTCTGCAACTGCGCCGCCAATGGCACGACGGCACCGGATGCGCCCGCCAGCAGCCGCTCTTCGTTGCGCTGCCAGGCGGCCAGCAAGGCGTCCGGCTGCTCACTCACCTCAACCACCACCCCGGCTTCGGGGGCCAAACCGGCCAGGCGGTATCCGCGGGCGGCCTTGGAATCCAGGCCCAAACGCAACGGCCACTGGGTCATCAGGGAGCGAGCCAGCGGCAGCAGCGCCTCCGGCGTGCCCTCGATCAACTCCAGTTCCAGCTCGGCGATCACCGCTTCCCGCGTATTCGCACGGATCGTGCCCCTGTCCAGCGCCAGCTCAACGCGCACGCCGTCGGGCAGCGTCAGCTCCGCCTGCTGTCGTTCAAAGTCGGTGTGAAACTGAACCTGCAATCGGGCCTGGATCGCCTCCCGCTCGGCGGGCTGCCACAGGGTGTCAGGAAATCGTGCCAGTTCCGGCACACTGCCGCTGACCTCGGTGTTGTACTCCGGTCGGGCGTGCAGCCCACCGGCGACATTTCCAGCGGTTTTGAGGGTTTGTTCGCGATGCTCGCCCACGCGACGGATGCGCAACCCCATATCCCGCTGCCGCAGGGCCAGATCGGGGGTGTCAAAGTAGGCATTGCCCAGTGCCTTCCTTTTGACTTGGGTCAAAGGGGCGGGAAATTCCAGGCTGGACAAGGCCTCTACCGGGGCTTCGGGGGCCAATAACAGCTTCAGTTCAACTTCCATAGCGCCTCCAAATTCATCAAAATATCATCCAACCGACACAAAAGCGCCATCCTGTCACCGAACTGTCATAAAACAGTCATAGGATGCGCAGGCAATTGGGGTCCCAAGGCGAATCGGGGCAACAACCATTACACTTTTGGGAACTGCGACGACGCCGTGCCTTGCGTATCTTGCCAAGGTGAGTATTATTCGCGCGCCGATCCCATTTTGGCTCCATAAAGGAACAAGGCTATGCCGGTAAATTTTTTGGGCGTGTTCACCAAGTCACCTATCAAACCGCTTGAGCAGCACATTGACAAGACCACTCAGGCCGCAAAACGCCTGGTGCCGTTCTTCGAAGCCGTCAAGGCAGGAGATTGGGATAAAGCCACTGCGCTGCAAAAAGAGATCAGCCAGCTGGAGCGCGATGCCGACCAGCTGAAACGCGAAATCCGCATGAGCCTGCCCAGCGGGATCTTCATGCCGATGCAGCGTACTGACCTGCTGGAGATGCTGACCCAACAGGACAAGATCGCCAACAAAGCCAAAGACATCGCCGGACGTGTCATTGGTCGCCAAATGCAGATTCCGGAGCCGATGCAGGAAGATTTTACTCGTTATGTCTCCCGCTGCATCGACGCCGTCAAACAGGCCCGCAAGGCCATCAATGAGCTCGACGACCTGCTGGAAACTGGTTTCCGTGGTCGCGAGGTCGACCTGGTGGAGGAGATGATCCAGCAACTGGATCTGATCGAAGACGACACCGATTCCATGCAAATTGCACTGCGCCGCCAACTGTTTCAGATCGAGAAAGAACTGAATCCGGTGGACGTGATGTTCCTCTATAAGATCCTCGAATGGATTGGAGACCTGGCAGATCTGGCCGAGCGCACTGGCTCTCGTCTGGAGCTGATGCTGGCTCGCTCTTAATTCCAATCTGAAAATTGCTTTCCTAACAAGGTTTTACCATGGTAGACGTACTGGTAACTTACGGCCCGTGGCTGATTATGGCTGCGGCTCTCTTTGGCTTCCTGATGGCCTTCGGCATCGGCGCCAATGACGTAGCCAATGCAATGGGTACTTCGGTGGGATCCGGCGCCCTGACCATCAAACAGGCCATCATCATCGCGATGGTGTTCGAATTCGCCGGGGCCTATCTGGCCGGTGGTGAAGTGACCAACACCATCCGTAAAGGGATCATCGATCCGACGTTCTTTGCCGCCACCCCAGACCTGCTGGTGTACGGCATGATCTCCGCACTTCTTGCTGCCGGCATCTGGCTGGCTGCGGCCTCCTACCTGGGCTGGCCGGTATCCACCACCCACTCCATCATCGGTGCCATCATCGGCTTCGCCGCCGTGGGTGTGGGCGTTGACGCCGTAGCCTGGGAAAAAGTCGCGGGCATCGTTGGCTCCTGGGTTGTGACCCCCGCCATTGCCGGTTTCATTGCGTACCTGATTTTCCAAAGCGCGCAGAAGCTGATCTTCGACACCGACCACCCGCTGGATAACGCCAAGCGTTACGTGCCCTTCTACATGGGTCTGGCTGCCTTCATCATGTCCCTGGTGACCATCACCAAGGGTCTGAAGCACGTGGGTCTGAACTTCTCCACCGTGGAAGCCTACAGCCTGGCTGTGGTGATGGCCGTTATCGTTGCCATCGGCGGTAAGATGATGATCAACCGCATGAAGTTCGACACCAAGGCCACCCGCGAAACCCACTTCGCCAACGTGGAGAAGGTGTTTGCCATCCTGATGGTGGTTACCGCCTGCTGTATGGCCTTTGCCCACGGCTCCAACGACGTTGCCAACGCCATTGGCCCGCTGGCTGCCGTCGTTACCATCATCCACGCCGGTGGCGAAATCCCCGACAAGGCCCCGCTGGCCTGGTGGATCCTGCCGATGGGTGCAGTGGGTATCGTGGTCGGTCTGGCCCTGCTGGGTAAGCGCGTGATCACCACCATTGGTAAGAACATCACTCACCTGACCCCGAGCCGCGGCTTTGCTGCCGAACTGGCCGCGGCCTCTACCGTCGTGATCGCGTCCGGTACCGGTCTGCCGATCTCCACCACGCAGACTCTGGTGGGTGCGGTACTGGGTGTGGGTATGGCCCGCGGCATCGCCGCCCTGAACCTGGGCGTCGTGCGCAACATCGTTGTCAGCTGGGTTATCACCCTGCCGGCAGGTGCCGCACTGTCCATCCTGTTCTTCACCATCATCCGTTCCATCATGGCTTGAAGCTGAAGCACACTCAAAAAGGGAGCCAAAGGCTCCCTTTTTCGCTTCCAAGCCCTTGCCACTCCTGACCTGATCTCCTAGCATGGTCGCCCCACTCCACGGGTAGTAGCACTATGACAAAACGTATCCTCACCGCTCTGCTGTGCCTTTTGGCAGTGAGCGGACCCTCCGTGGCCCGGGAAGCCACGAACAGCGTCTCGGAAGACATCTTTATCTATCTGCTGGCGGGCCCCAGTACTCAGTACCGGATCCTTGGCAGTCTGAAAGCCGGTGAAGCCGTGTCGGCCACCGGAAGCCGCCAGGGCGATTACAGTGAAGTGATCGACGAGCGCGGCCGCAAAGGCTGGATCCAGACCGAGTATCTGGCCAGCGGCGAAAGCTTCCGCACCAAGGTGCCGGCGCTGACCAAAGCGCTGTCGGATACCCGCGCCAAGCTGGAAGCCGTAACGGCCGAACGCGATGCGCTGGTGCAGTCCAACCTGGAAGCCAACGCGGACGCCAACGCCCAGGTGGCCAAGCTGCAATCCCAGGTGGCGGAGAGCGCCAAGAGCCTGGCCGCCCTGGAACAGGAAAACGCCGAGCTGACCAAGCGCGTCGACACCCTGAGCCAGAGCGAGCGTTTTATCTGGATGCAGCAAGGTGGCATGGTGGCAGGCGCGGGTCTGATCCTGGGCCTTATCCTGGCCTATCTGCCGCGCCCCCAGCGCAAGAAGAAAAACGACCGCTGGATGTAACCCCCCTAATTGCACAAAAAGCAGGCCGTCCGGCCTGCTTTTTTTATGCCTTTTTCAGCCCCCCCAAGGGTTTACAACCGGCCCGTAACGAGCCCGTTTCAACCACCCCCTCAAAACCTGTTCGCCCTCACATTTTGCGAGTATACTGAGCGCGCCGTCAGCAAGGATTGTATACAAAAACAGATAAAACGCTGACTTGTGGTGTTAAGAGGACCCCCCGCATGTTTAAAGCCAGCACCGTTTTGGACCCGGCGATCCACGATCAGGATCCCGCCACCCTGTTCGAGCTGATCAGCGCCAACTACGGCGTCGATGAAAGCCAATATCTGCAAGAGTTAATCCCCCTGGTGCCTGCCGATCCGGCGAGCATCGAAACCATTACCCGACAAGCCCACCAAATGGTGGAAGCCGTGCGTCGCTTCGAGAAGAAGGGGCTGATGATCGGCATTGATGCGTTTCTACAGCAGTACAGCCTGGAAACGCAGGAGGGGATCATCCTGATGTGCCTGGCCGAGGCGCTGCTTCGGATCCCGGACTCCGCCACCGCCGACGCCCTCATTGAGGACAAGCTCTCCGGCGCCGACTGGTCGCGCCATCTCAAGGGCAGCGATTCGGTGCTGGTGAACGCCTCCACCTGGGGTCTGCTGCTCACCGGCAAAGTGATCACGCTGGACAAGAAGATCGACGGCAGCCCCAACAACCTGCTGGGACGCCTGGTCAACAAAATGGGGGAACCGGTAGTACGTCAGGCGATGTACGCCGCCATGAAGATCATGGGCAAGCAGTTCGTGCTGGGCCGCGACATTGCCGAAGCGCTGAAGAACAGCGACGACAACCGCGCCATGGGGTACACCCACTCCTACGACATGCTGGGTGAAGCCGCCCTGACCGCCAGCGACGCCAGCAAGTACTTTGACAGCTACAGCCGCGCCATTACCGCGCTGGGTGCGCACAGCTACGACATCAGTCAGGCCCCCCGCCCCACCATCTCCATCAAGCTGTCCGCGCTGCACCCCCGTTACGAAGTGGCCAACGAAGAACGGGTGCTGACCGAGCTGCATGGCAGTGTGCTGCGCCTGATCAAGCAGGCCCGCAGCCTGGACGTGGGCATCTCCATTGACGCCGAGGAAGCGGACCGCCTGGAACTCTCCCTCAAGCTGTTCGAGAAACTGTATCGCAGTGAGGAAACCCGTGGCTGGGGCAACCTGGGCCTGGTGGTTCAGGCTTACTCCAAGCGGGCCCTGCCGGTGCTGGTGTGGATCAATGCGCTGGCCAAACAGCAGGGCGACCTGATCCCGGTGCGTCTGGTCAAAGGGGCCTATTGGGACAGCGAACTGAAGTGGTGCCAGCAGGGGGGTGCCGAGGGTTACCCGGTGTTCACCCGCAAAGCGGGCACCGACGTCTCCTACCTGGCCTGTGCCCGGTTCCTGCTGTCCGAAGCGACCGTGGGCAACATCTACCCCCAGTTTGCCACGCATAACGCCCAGACTGCCGCCACCATCCAGTACCTGGCCGGTCAGCGCGACTACGAGTTCCAGCGTCTGCATGGCATGGGGCAGGAGTTGTACGACACCCTGCTGAAACAGCAGAAGGGGCTCAAGGTTCGCATCTACGCGCCGGTTGGCGCGCACAAAGATCTGCTGCCCTACCTGGTGCGCCGCCTGCTGGAAAACGGCGCCAACACCTCCTTCGTGCACAAGCTGGTGGATCCCAAGACCCCCATCGAGGGGCTGATCGCCTACCCGCTGACCACGCTGAAGGGGTACCCCACCCTGGCAAACCACAAAATCGTGCTGCCCGAGGCGATCTTCGGCAAAGAGCGTCTCAACTCAAAAGGACTGAACATGAACATCGCCAACGAAGCCCGCCCCTTCTTTGCCAAACTGGATTCCTTTAAAGCCACCCAGTGGCAGGCCGGCCCGCTGATCGGCGGCGAAACCCGTCACAACGGTGAAGCCCTGGCGGTGCTCAGCCCGCAGGACCAGACCAAAACCGTTGGTCAGGTGCACTTTGCCAGTGCCGAAGACATTCAGGATGCCATCGAACGTGCTGCGGCGGCCTTCCCGGCCTGGCGCGACACCCCGGTGGAGAAACGCGCCCGTGCCCTGGAAGAGCTGGCGGACAAACTGGAAGCGCACCGTGCCGAGCTGATCGCCCTGTGTACCCGCGAAGCGGGCAAAGGGCTGCAGGATGGCATCGACGAAGTGCGTGAAGCGGTGGA
>CAZWED010000082.1:0-11517 GCA_964632645.1 uncultured Ferrimonas sp.
GCATCCAGCCATTCCTGAGTGTTAAACCCATCGATGGTCAAATAGCCCCAGATGTCCTTGGACACGATGATCTTTTTGATCAGGTAGTTGAAGGGCTCCTGAGCAATGTGGCACTGCTGACACTGAACGACCATGCCCGCGCGGTTGTTACCGTGCGCAGAGGCCAGCACTTCATCCTTGAGAGAGTGGTTGCTGTGGCAGGTCATACAGAATTCATCGGTACTGGTGGCGTGCAGCGTTTGCTGGGTCACAAAGTAACCCGCTACGCCAACGATGATACCGACGGCAATCAGTGTGAAAACGGAGTATTTGACGCTGGGCTTAAACAGGTTTCGCCAATTCATAGTTACCTCAGTGGTCTTGATTCCAGACTGGATCCGCACACTCTATGTACTACAAGTTTAGATCCAGCTGATGCGGTCCCTGTTTCTATACTTTTTATCCTTCGCAAGAGGATAACCATTATGTCCCATACCTACAAACTTATTGAACTAACAGGCTCATCGGCGGTCGGCACCGACGATGCCATCCGAAATGCCATCGCCACCGCCTCGCAATCCCTTCACCGGCTGCGCTGGTTTGAGGTGGTGGAAACCCGGGGCCACATCGAAGCGGGCCAGGTGGCGCACTGGCAGGTGACCATCAAGGTGGGGTTCACCCTCGACGAATAGTTCAGGCGTCCCGGGGCAGGCCCTTCTCCACGATTCGGATCAGGCGCTGATGCTGACGGGAGGGATCCGCGGGGGCGGCACTTTGCTCTGCCTGGCGGGCCAGTGCCCAGTGGATGTGCTCGTCTACCATCGCATCCACCCGACCCAATCCGGCCTTCAGCGCATCGACGATGGCCGGATCGGCCGGGGCGTTGCCCAGTGCCACCGCCAAATTTCGCTGCCAGCGCCGGAAGCCGATGCGCCGGATGGGAGAGCCTTCGGTGTGGCTCAGAAAGGTGGCCTCGTCCCAGCGCCAGAGCGTGAGCAGGTCCGGTTGCTGTAAGGGCTGACGTATGTGGAAGTCCGTTTCACGGGTCAGCGGCGCACTGCGGTTCCAGGGGCACACCAGCTGACAGTCATCGCAGCCGTAGATGCGGTTGCCCATCGGGGCCCGCAGTGCCTCCGGTATGGGCCCGTCCAGCTCGATGGTCAGGTAGGAGATGCAGCGGCGGCCATCGACAACGTAGGGTTCGACAATCGCTCCGGTGGGGCAGCTGGTCAGGCAGGCGGTGCAGCTGCCGCAGTCACCCTGGTGGCGGGTGTCCACCGGCAGCGGCAGGTTCACCAGCAACTCACCGAGGAAGAACCAGCTGCCGGCCTGTTTATTGAGCAGGAGTGAGTGTTTGCCCACCCAGCCCAGTCCGGCATTCCTGGCCAGGGGGCGTTCCAGCAGCGGGGCGGAGTCGACGAAGGGGCGAAAATCCAGATCCGGCAGTTCCGCCTGGATCCGCTGGCCGAGTTGCTTCAGCCGGTTGCGCATCAGTTTGTGGTAATCGCGGCCCCCGGCGTAGCGGGAAACGTAGCCTTTCTCCGGCTGTTTCAGGGTTTGCGCAAAGCCGGCATCCGGTGGCAGATAATCAAGCGCAACGCTGATCACCCGCAGGGTACCCGGGTGCAGTTCGTCGGGCCGAACCCGCATCTGGCCGTGGCGTGCCATGTAGCCCATCTCACCGTGATAGTGGCGCTCCAGCCACTGCTGCAGGCGCGGCCACTCTTCGGAAAGGTCCACGTCGGCGATGCCGACGGCACAGAAGCCCATGTCGAGGGCGAGGGATTTGATTCGGGCCGCCAGGGCGGCCCAGTCAGGTGTTGAAGCGGTCATGGCCGCAAGGGTAGCACCGCCTGCGGCCCGGCCACATCACTTTTTCAGTTGCAGATCGCCGCTGACGGTATTGAGACGAATCGACCCGCTTCCCTGGCCCAGGGTGAACTCCAGACTCTCATTGCTGACGTATTTGCCCCGATGGGGTACGGCGTCGCTCCAGTCGTTGCGTATCCGCCCGCCGGGGCCGGTGTCTGCGGATACGCGGGCGCTGAAATCGCCCTTGATGGTCAGTTGGATGTCACCGCTGACCGACTCCAGGGCAACGTCACCGTCGCTGGCCAGTTCGCTCAGGGAGAGGGCGAGTTCACCGCTGACGGTGCGGGCGCGGAGCTGGTTGACTGGCCCCAGGCGGGCGTCGACGTCGCCGGAAACGCTCTCCAGATCCAGCCGCGCCGCCTGGTTCTCGATCTCCAGATCGCCGCTGACGGTGTGGATCCGCAGTTCACCCTGCCCGCCGCGCTCATCGACGTCGCCGCTAACGGTTTCGAGATTGGCGCCCTGCGCCAACCCACGCGCTTCAATGTCGCCGCTGACCGTCTCCACCCTCGCCTTGCCGACAAAGCCGGTCAGGCGAAAGTCGCCACTGACGCTTTCCATACGGACGGCCCCCAGCTCACTGGCGTTGGTATCGGCGCTGATGGTCTGGTATTCCAGCGCATGGCGGTTGGGATAGCGAATGGTCAGCTTGGCGCCGCGTTCCTGCTTGTGGTTGTCGTGCCAGTTGTCCGGCAGCTCCAGCTTGATCACCACCGCGTCGCCCTGCGCTTCAAAGCGGAAGGACTCGGTGTCCTCATCCAGAGTGCCCTGGACCGAGACCTGGTCGCCCTCGGTGCCGATCAGGGTCACGTCGCCACGGGGGATCTCAACCCGCAACACCTGATCCGCGCTGATGGCCAGGGACTGGTCCACGGCGTCGGCTGCCATCAGAGGGGTGATCAGGGAGAGGCTCAGCAGCCCGCCATAGAGGAATGATTTCATGGTTGTCGTCCTTACAGTTGTTGAAGCCGGCGTTGCTGCTTCTGTTGGGAATGGATCAGGTCCAGCTCTTTCTGTTGCACCCAGAGCCACAGCTCAAGCAGGGCAGGATTAAAGGGGTCCTGGCGCAGAGCCTGCAACAGCTCTTTGCTGGCCTGCTGCAGGGTTCGTTCCGCTTCGCTCGGTTGGGCGGGTTGATCGGCCACCGTAAGGTAGCGACTTTGCACGGCGCTCAGCTGGGCCTCATGCTGACGGGCCATCACGTCGATCATCGCCAGCATCGCGTCCGGGTTCTGTCCCCGCCCCTGGCCCGCCCAGTAGCCACCACCAAGCCCCAGCAGGGCGCCCAGCAGCAGAGGCAGCATCAGGCCGGCAACCCGCTGCCAGGTGGAACGTTGAGGGAGCATGGGACGGTCCAGCTGACGCTCGATCGCGGGCCACAGGTCCCGTTGGGGCGGAAGCTGGTCCGGCAGCGCCTGACGCAGGGTTTCGATGGGATCATGACTCATGACAGCATCTCCTTGAGCATCGTTCTGGCTCGGTGGTACTGGGCTTTGCTGGTGCCGGGCCGAATGCGCAGCAGGGTGGCAATCTCGTCATGCCGATACCCCTCAATGGCATAGAGCACAAACACCTGGCGGGTCCGCGTGGGCAACCGGGGGAGGAGGCGGTCCAACCCTTCCAGGCTGTCGTCGGGCGCGGCGGGCTCCTCCTGCCCCTCCAGGGGCAACACTTTCTGCCACCAGGGCTGACGCTGCAGCTCATTGAGCACCAGGTTGATCGTCAGCCGGTGCAGCCAGGTGGGAAATGCCGCTTCAAAGCGGAACTGGGGCAGCTTCTGCCACACCCGGATGTACACCTCCTGAACCGCGTCTTCGGCCTTGGAGGGGTGGCCCAGCAGTCGCAGGCAGAGGGCGTAGGTACGTTGATGGTGGCGCTGGTACAGGCGGGCAAAAGCGTTGCGATCGCCACTTTGTGCCCGCTTTAGCTCAGCCATCTCTATTTCGTTGTTCCTGTCCGGTTCGGCCAGCACAGCGGGCTCCTTGTTGTGGGTTTGTCATCTTTGACAGGGCGGGGGCAACAAAGGGTTTACATGACCATGAAAAAAAGCTGAATGCCAGCTGGATGGGTCGGAAATCGTGGTTAAAGAGTGACCGCTCCCACAGAAAACCCCACTCAGCTTTGGCATTCTTTGCCGCTTCCATTTTTTTGATGTGTTCAGGGCCAGGGACTGTTGCCATGAGATCAATTCGCGCCACCATTCTGACGGGCTTTACTCTGTTGGTGCTGCTCACCAACGGGTTGGGTCTGCTGGGATCCTATATGGTGGCCAAGCAGGAGCAGCAGTCACTGGTGGACGCGTCGCTGGCCCAACGCGCCCGGGTCACCTTGCGCTTGCTGGAGGAGTACCCCTCCGAAAGCGGCAAGAATCTGGTGGACTGGGCGGTCGGTGCCCTGATCCGGCTGGGGATGGATCAAGGCCCTGACTGGGCCCTGAGCGACGCCACCCTGGCCGGCAACCAGACCATGTGGATGCAGGTCTGGATCAACGGCCGCTGCTATGCCCCTTTCGTTGATGCCCTGTGCGACCCGAACAACAGCCTGACCCTGGGCGACAGCGGCTTTGGTGACCAGCCCTTTGCCGGGGAAACCTGGCGTACCTTCTCCGTCTATTCCGTCAGTCAGGACGCCTGGGTGCAAACCGCGTTCCCCCGATCCATTGCCAGTGATCTGCTGGCCAAGCGGATGCGGGAAGCCTGGGGCATGCAGATGCTGATCCTGACGCCGCTCACGCTGCTGTTTTCCGCCCTGATTGTGGCAATGGCGCTGCGCCCGTTGCGGGAGTTGGCGGGCAAGGTGGGTGACGATAAGGCGGTGCTGCCGTCGCCGGACACGGTGAACACTGAGCTGCGTCCCATCGTCACGGAGCTGCAGGCACTGAAGGTGCGGGCCGTCGACTCCCGAATCCAGCAGACCCGTTTGGGCAGCGCCATGATCCAGCGTTGTCAGGCGCAGGTAGACGGCGTGGTGATGGCGGTCGCGGAGGGGCCCCTGGGCCAGCGCCGGGCCCGTTATCACCTGGAAAAACTGGAACGCCAGTTGCTGATGGCCCGGCTTTGGCTGACCCTCTCGCGGCCGGGTGAGGTCGACACGCCGTTGCTGGACCTTTACCGCAAGGCCTCCCTCAGCGTGGCGCGCCATTACGGCCTGGCCCGCCGCAAGAACGCCCGGTTGGTGCTTCGGGGAATGGACCGCGGTATGCAGGTGCGGATCCCCGAAGTGGCGCTGCGCGGCCTGTTTGATGCCCTGATCGACAACGCCCTGCGCTATTCGCCGCCGGACAGTGAAGTGCTGGTGAACCTGCGGAACGACGGCAGGGGAATGGCCTGGCTGACGGTGTCAGATGCGGGCCCCGGCCTGAATCCCCAACAGGTAACTCAGGCACCGGACCTGACGCTGGCGTCCTCCTGGCAACGTTCTGGTTTGGGCCTTGGTGTGGTGCGGACGGTGACGGAGCGGTACGGCATCCAGCTTGAGGTCAGCCGCAGCCAGTTGTTTGGTGGCACCAAAATCCGACTGGGTTTCCCCATCGAACGGCTCTTCGTTCATCCGCACGCGGTCACTCCCCAGCCGGCACCGACTGAGGAGACGGTGTGATGTCGCTCGGTGACAGCGCGCACTCCACCCGGTTACGGCCCAGCGCCTTGGCGCGATAGAGGGCCGCGTCCGCCCGTCGCAGCAGCTCCATCTCCATCATGTCCGGTTGCTGAGTCAGGGTGGCCACGCCGATGCTGGCGGTGACCCCCAACGCCTGATCGCCACAGCGGATCGGCGTGCGGGCGATCTGCTTCACCAGCGTTTCTGCAACATGGCGGGCTCCGTTGTCGGTGGTGTTGGGCAGCAGAATGGCAAACTCCTCACCGCCGATGCGGCACAGGCTGTCGGCCGGCCGGCGCAGGGCGTAATAGGCACGCTTGGCGACCTCCTGAAGCACGTGGTCACCGACCGGATGGCCGTGGGTGTCATTGACCTTCTTGAAATGATCCAGGTCCATCAGCAGCAGGCTGATGGCGGTGCCGTCCCGGGCACTTCGACCCACTTCCGCCCGGTACTGCTCGTTAAAAAACTGCCGGTTACGCAGGCCGGTGAGGGGATCCGTGGTGCTTTTCTCCCTTAACAGCCGGTTCTCCCACTCCAGGGATTGCAGCCGGGATTTCAGGACATCGCGGCGACCCGTCGGTGCGCCCTCGCGGGCCAACGCCTGAGGCGCTTCCCGTGGGCGCAGCCGGCGGGCCAGCTCCAGCTGCAACAGGATGGGCCAGGCCAGGGCGAGGGCCATCATCAGATCCGGCGGCAGGTGCGGCGACGGTAACCGTTCGAGACTGAAGAAGAGCAACAGCAGCAGCTGGCCTGCCTGCAGCAGGTTGCCACGATGGGAGTGGATCACCAGCAGCGTCAGTTGCAGGGGCAGCAGCAGAAGCGGGAATCCCACCAGCCAGCTCAGGGGCAGCAGGGTGACAACGCCGATGGTGCCGAGCAGGGGCAGGCGCCAGCCGCGAAATGCCCTGGGGAGATACAACAACAGGGGCAGGGCCAGAACCAGCCAGACGAGGCGGATATCCAGCAGCGGCAGGCTCAACAGCAGGGGGCCGACCAGCACCCGAACCGCCACCCGCCGATTGGGTTGCAGGGCACTCATCAACAGCGCACTGCCGCTCAGTGCCAGGCACAGGGCGAGCATCAGCGAGGAGTCGAACGCCGGGGTGCCGAGGCCGAAGCGGGCGTCGAACGGCCCGGCCATCAACAAGGTAACGGGCGAGCCATCCAGCTGAGGCAACAGGCTGGTCCGGATGGGGGCGGTGGCGCCGGCATCCAGGCGCACAACCGGGTGGCCATGCTGTAGGAGCCAAAGGTTAGCCTGACTGCCGAAGGGCGTTGACAGGTAGAGACGGGTGTCCTCATCCAGACGAGGGGAGGGGAGGGTCTGGCGATGCCAGCCGCCCGGCTGTGGCCAGGTTGACCAGGAGCCGCCGTCAGCCTGTTGCCACAGCGTGGTCGGGTCGGTTGAGCCAAATTCCCTCCCGGGCGCATAATGGTGAACGAACGTCAGGGCACAGAGTATCAGGGCCAGCTGAAAAGCCAGTCGCATGCCGGAGTGCCATTGTCGTCCTTGGGCCATTTTTTGGGGTCCATTGGGGGTCACCACGTTATGCTTAACATAAAGTCATTGAACATAAATAGCTTTTCAATTCACCGTGGTGACGAAATGGTCGCCAGAATACAGGGCGCAGAGGAGAGTGTTATGCAACCGGTATTTTTTGCCCTTATGTCCCGAATGCAGAATGTGCACCGCTGGGGCAAGTCGAATCCGACCCGTGGCGAGAACGTGGCGGAACACAGTTTCCAGGTGGCGATGTTTGCCCACTGTCTGGGGTTGATCCGCAATGAGGTGTTTAGCGATGCCCCAAAGGTGGACGAGAACCATCTGGCGGTGGTGGCGATGTTTCATGATGCCGCAGAGGTGCTGACGGAAGACGTCAACAGCGGCATCAAGTATGGTGACCCGCGCATGCTGGAGTTGTGCCGGGAGATGGAATCCATTGCGTCTCACATGTTGATCGGCACGCTGCCGGTCAACCTGCAGGCTCGCTATGCGCCGCTGATCCTGCACGGCGAGGACAAGGAGACCGCCCGCTTCGTTAAGGCGGCGGACCTGCTCTCCGCTTACACCAAGGCGCTGGTGGAGTTGCGTGCGGGCAATAAGGAGTTTGAGGGCACCGAGCGCAAGGTGATGGCGGCGCTGGCCCCCTTTATTGAGTCGATGCCCGAGGTGGCGTGGTTTCTGGAGCACCTGGTGCCCGCCTTCCAGATGACCATTGATGACCTGGTGGAAGCGGCCTTTACCCCGAGGCGTGAGGCCGGCGCTGGAACTGTGATCCCGATCCCTCAGTAGAGGCTGACAGCTGACCTTAAATCAATTAGGTTTGTCTTACTCAATCGGTATCTTTGAAGACCAGTATGAACAAGCTTCCCAGCCTGAAAAACCTCTACTATCTGGTGCAGCTGCATCAGGAGCAGAACTTCAACCGGGCCGCCAAGGCGTGCCATGTCAGCCAGTCCACCCTCTCCTCCGGGATCCAGAATCTGGAGGAGCAGTTGGGGGGCCAGCTGATTGAGCGGGACCACAAGTCCTTTATGTTCACGGCGCTGGGTGAAGACGTGGTGACCCGGGCCCGTAACCTGCTGGCCGAGGTTCAGGAGATGACCGATCTCGCCCGCAGTGCCGGTGAGCCGATGGCGGGCACCATCCGTCTGGGTTGCATCCCCACCATCGCGCCTTTCCTGCTGAACCGGGTGGTGAAGGAAGCGGGGAAACAGTTCCCCAACCTGTCACTGCTGCTCCGGGAAGACACCACCGACAACCTGATCGCCGCGCTGGGCAATGGTGAGCTGGATCTGCTGTTGCTTGCGCTGCCGGTGGACACCAGCGGTTTTCACAGCATGAAAGTAGGGGTCGACCCGTTCAAGATGGTGGGCCACCCGGAACAGATGGCGATGGGCGAAGTGAAATACGAGTCCCTGCCGGACCACAGCATCTTCCTGCTGCAACGGGAACACTGCATTACCGGCCACGCCATCAGTGCTTGTGAAATGAAGAACAGCACCAAGGTCAATCCCTTTGCGGCCACCAGCCTGCACACCCTGGTGCAGATGGTGGATTCCAAGCTGGGCACCACCTTCCTGCCCCAGATGGCGATCGATTCCGGCATCCTCAACGGCACCGAACTGGAGATCTACCAGCCTCCGGGGGAAGCTCCGTACCGGGAGATCGGGCTGGTATGGCGTCAAACCTCCAGCCGTCTTCGTACCTTCAGGACTCTGGGTCAGATGATTCAGGGATTGCTGCCGGCCGCGGAAGTGTAACGGAGAACACCTTCACTTCCTGCTGCTTGCCTTTCAGGCGCATGGGTCCGAGGGATTCGAGTTCAAACTCCCCGGACCCATTGACCATGTTGCGCACCCGTCCGGAAATCAGCAGATCCCGTTTGAGGGGGCCACACTGGTCCTGCAGTCGGGCCAGAGTATTGAGCACATCGGAGAAGTAACTGATCTCCTGCTTATCCACCCCCACTACGGCCGCCATCACCTTGCCACCGTGCAGAGCCCCTTTGAAGCGGGGCAGGAAGCCATACTGTTCGATAAAGTAGTGGCGGTTCCACTCGAGGTTTTGCACAAAGTCGAAATAGAGCCCCAGGGTGTGGGTTTGATCCTGCCCCGGCTTGTACTTCCAGCTGACGATCACCGCGTCGCCGATGTAGCGGTAGATCTCCCCGCCGTGGCGCTGAACCGTGCCGGAGAGCAGATCGAAGCAATCCTGCACCAGGCGGCTGAAGCGGTAATCCCCCAGCGCCTCTGCGTGTGGGGTTGAACCCACCATATCGAGAAACAGGAAGAGCCGCTGCTCCTGACGGGGGCGATGGTACTTGCCCAGCCCCATGTTGATCAGGTTGCGTCGGCCCACCAGCAGAATCATCTGTTCGAGGAACGCCAGCCAGAGGCGAACCAGCACCAGATAGACCACCAGGATTTGGGTAGAGGCCGAGTTCAGGATGCTCTGGGTCAGCTGCTCATAGCGCAGATCGAGGTGGGGATCCGGCGCCCAGGTGTTGAGCCACAGGGTAATCTTGATCAGCACCAGCGCACCGATCATCAGGAACATCCCTTTGAACAGAACCACCATCAGGTAGCTCATTCGACGGATGGGACTGACGGCGGTGATCAGGTTGGAAAGCCAGTGAAGACAGCCAAGGATGGTTCCCAGGTAGATGGACAGGGTGGTCATGTCCGCCCCGGTGACGGCCCATTCTGGCGCAACCGGGCTGAGGGCGTAGCGGAAGATCACAAACGCGGCCATCGCCAGAGTCCAGGCGATCACCGCAAACAATAATTTTTGTAGCTCTTGGCCGGCTTGCAAGATTCGTTACTGCGCAAAAGTCGATGAAAACGGAGGTGTTGCGCCGCAGGGACGGCACAGGGCGCAGATTGTAATCAATATCCGGATCCGCCTCCAGTGATCTCGAACAAAAATCGACTCGATTCAGTGTGGAGGATCACAAGTAGTATTGAGTCAGCAGGTTGGCCGTGAAGCGGCTTCGCAGGTAAAAACCCCGGGGTAAGGTCTGGATCTTCTCGCCTTCAGGGCCGATCGCCTCGGTCAGAACCCGGCGATTCGCCGCTTTGGGTCGCAGCTGCAGAAACTCCCCCTGGTGGGCAGTGATCCCCTCCACCTGACCCAGGGCAACCTGCTCCATCAGCTCTTCCCAGTCTCGGCGCAGTACGGCCATCTGTTCGTCGGAGGGCTCCCACAACATCGGCATACCGACATGACGCTCCGCCGGAGCGATATGGCGGCTGCCTTCCACCGGGATCCACAACACCCTGCGAAGCTTGTGGTACACCACGGAGTCTTCCCAGCGCAGGCCGCGCAGGTCGGTCAGGGGACAGACGCAGATGTAGGTGGACTCCAGCGGTTTACCCTGTTCATCAATGGGCACGCTTTTCAGTTCCACCCCAAGGTGGGGAAAGTCGGGTTCGGGCCGGGAACCGGCGGATGCGCCGAGCCAGAGCTCAAGCAACTGGCCGCCCCAGCCTTTATGACGTTTGAAATCCCCGGGCACGGCAACGCCCAGTTGCGCGGCGATCTCACCGAGGGTGAGGCCAGCCATGGCGCAAGCGCGTTCCAGCAGTTGATCGAGCGAGTGGGGAGGCGTGTGAGGCATCCAGCCAGTCTACCGAAGGGGATCTGCCAGAGCCAGAGTAGGCTGGGCAAAAAAGAATCAAACGCGCGATCGGCGAGTTATCTACAGCCCGCACAAGTTATCAAGTGTATGATCAATAAAGCCAATTTTAAAAATCTTCGGGAGCATGGCCGCACTGAGTCGGATTTATCCTTACGAATCGTCAGATTTATGCACAGGCTTGTGCACAGGTTGGTGGGATAACTCGCCCTGAAGGGGGCTTAACAGAGATCTGTGCCGGGCACAATCCCCAAAAATTTTCCCTTTCTGTGGACAAAAAGCGCGAAATATTGCTTGTCGCGGAATTGTTTTTTCAGTTGGGCGATCTTTGAACGATCCTGATAAAGATGGCTTGGGGATGAATCAAAAATGAAATCAAGATACTGATATTGAAGACTTTAATGTTGATTTGGAATGGCGGCGCAAAAATGGCGAAGTGCGG
Source organism: uncultured Ferrimonas sp. (assembly GCA_964632645.1). GTDB lineage: Bacteria > Pseudomonadota > Gammaproteobacteria > Enterobacterales > Shewanellaceae > Ferrimonas. The sequence goes on from CAZWED010000082.1 coordinate 11,032, forward strand.
GATCGGACGGATATCTCAGCATTTTCCCCAGTTACGAACACGGTTATCCACAGAGTTAGTGGATATCTTATGTTTATAAGTGGCCGTCACAGCCTGTGATCCTGCTGTTTGCCGCCGCCAACCCTTTGTGGAACAATCGCAATAAGTTAGGAATTCAACCGGATGAACCCGTGATCGACAACGATGGCTTTCGTGCCAATGTCGGGATCATCATCTGTAACCGTCACGGTCAGGTGCTGTGGGCCAGACGATTCGGCCAGCACTCTTGGCAGTTCCCCCAGGGGGGCGTCAATGAGGGCGAGAGTCCGGAACAGACGATGTTTCGCGAGCTCTATGAAGAAGTAGGGTTAAAGAAAGAGGATGTGCGCATTCTGGCGCGCAGTCGCAGTTGGCTGCGTTATCGCCTGCCTAAGCGGTTGGTTCGTCAGGACAGCAAACCTCTGTGTATCGGCCAGAAGCAGAAGTGGTTTCTGCTTCAGCTGACCG
>CAZWED010000083.1:0-11466 GCA_964632645.1 uncultured Ferrimonas sp.
GGGGTGTGATCCTGCCCGGCATTGCAGGCCGTTATTGTGACCAAAAGTGGTCCGGAAGACAAAATAAAAGCAAAGGAATGGGGAGAGCCAATGAAACGTTTGTTGCTCAGCGCGGCTGTCGCATCGGCCCTGGGGCTGGTGGGGTGCAGCGGCGATAGCTTCGAGAAAACCATCGAAAACACACCCGCACCGACGCCATTCTCCCGGATCGCGTTCGATCCGGGTGCTGGCGAGGTAGCACTGCCTAGTGATCTGCTGTTCTCCGGCACCTTAGACGGAACGCTGGAGATCCCGGGGGAAGCCGAGAGCGGGGACTACACTGACCCACAAATCGCCCTGGGTGCGCTGGACGGCTGGTCCACCACCATGCCGATCAGCATCAACGTGCTGCCCGGACGGGAGGGAGTGACTCTGGACGCGGCCTCTGCGGCAGCACCGGGCGCCGTGCGCGTCTTTGAGGTGACGCTGGGTGGCCCGTTGAGCACCGATCCCGAATGCGCTGGCGGCGAATCTCTGACCATCTGTCAGGTTGGCGAAGAGCTGATCTTCGGCGAGGACTTCGTGACCTCCCCCTCTGACACCGCCATTAACGTGGTGCCGCTGAAGCCGCTCAAGCCGGCCAGCAGCTACGCGGTGATCACCACCACCCAGATCAGCGACTCTGACGGCCAGACGGTGATGCCGTCCACCACCTATGAGTTGCTGAAGCAGGACATCAACTCCGCACCGCTGGTGACGCCAGATCAGCTGCTGCTGCAGGGCCTGGTCAACAACTACGAGAACGCTCTGGCTGCGGCCCACTCCGTGGACAAAGAGAGCATCACATACACCGGCGTGTTCACCACCCAGTCCGTCACCGATGTGGTAGGCACTCTGTCCCAACTGATGGTGTCACCGGACCCGGCTCACGCGATTTTCCAGCCTGACTTTGCCAATCTTGCACCGGTTCTTCGAGTGCCGGGTAACCCGCAGTTTGGCATCGCCACCGTAGCGGAAGCGCTGCAATTGAAGGGCGGTGATCTGAATGGCGATGGCCTGCCGGACTGTGACCCGCAAAACTTTGCCTGCCTTATCGCTGACCTGGCGGATCTGTATACCGCAGAACTGACTGTGCCTTACTACCAGGTGATGCCTTACCTCACCGCCGATGAGCAAGGCAACCCGGTGGTGGACATCAACGGTCGCTGGAGCGCGCTGGGCGACAGCCCGGTGGCGGTTCTGCAGGCGGTGCAGGGCGGATTGCTGAGTCAGGAAAGCTTTGCCATCCAGGCGATGGAACAGGGCATCGACCCGAATGAAGCGCTGGTGGACCCCTCAGTGCTGGTGGGTGCCAGCTTTGTCGACAACGACGGTAATCCGATCGACAGCGCCCGTCACCTGACCCGCTTTAACCCGGTTCCGGCACCAACGGAGCGGGTTACCATTCCGGTTCAGCTGACCATTCCGGATGCGGCTCGCGTCACCGCTTTCTACGGTTCCCAGGGTGCGCCCTGGTCGCCGCCGACCGCGGGCTGGCCGATCGCGCAGACCCTGCACGGCCTGGGCGGTGTTAAGGAACTCAACCTGGCCTACGCCGGCACCTACGCCGCCAAAGGCATTGCCACCATCTCCATCGATATGCCGCTGCACGGCGCCCGTTCCGTGGATTTCAATATGGACGGCGTTTACGAGGTCAGTGCCACCGATCCGCAAGTGGGTGAGGCTTTGGGAACTCAGGCGTTCCAGAACGGCAACCCACTGGTCTTCATCAACATCAACAGCACCCTGACCGTACGCGATAACTTCCGTCAGGGCATTGTCGACAACCTGGCGCTGCGTCTGGCGTTGACCGACCTGACCATCGACCAGATTGAGGCTGGCCAGGCGCCGCTGTTCGATATGAGCAAGGTGAGCCTGCAGGGGCTGAGCCTGGGTGGCATCATCGGCACCGCGACCACGGCGTACACCACCGCCTGGAACCCGGAGCTGGGAGCCAACCCCTACGCCCTGAGCAACGCCTCCCTGGTGGCGCCTTCCGGTGGTCTGGCCGGTTCCTTTGTTGGTTCCGCCACCTTTAACCCCATCCTGATGGTGAGCCTGGTCTCCGAGTTTGCACCGCAGTGCATCGACGGGACCACCGGAGCGATCATTGAGTCGCCGGAGTGTGCCGCTGCCGTTGAGGGCATCAAGGCCGAGGTGATCCCGCCGTTCGCCTTTGCGGTGCAAACCGCCATTGACGCGATGGACCCGATCAACCACGCAGCGATGCTGGGCATGGCCAAGGACACCACGCCGGTGCACCTGATTGAAGTGGTGGGTAACCTGGAAGAGGGCGGCACCAATCCGCCGGACCTGGTACTGCCGAATCGCGTTGAGGGCTTCCCGCTGTCCGGCACCGAGCCGCTGATTGAGGCGCTGGGCCTGCCGGCCATCACCGAGACCACCTCCAACGCCGCTGGCCGTGTCAGTGGTGCCGTGCGCTTCCGTCTCGGTGAGCACAGCTCGATCATCAGTCCGGACGTGGCAACCGCCGAGATGCAGACTCAGGTGGCAGACCATGCGCTGACCCAGGGCCGCACCATCAGCATTGGTGACGGCTGCCTGATCCAGGGCGGTGAGTGCAGCCAGTAAGGGCAGTGACGCCGTATGAAAAAGGCCCGGTCAGTGACCGGGCCTTTTTTCTCTGTGGCGCCTGTGAGTACACTAGGGCAAAAGTCCCTGTTAGGAGAGTACCTTGGAGTTTCTATACGAGTATGGCCTGTTTCTGGCCAAGGCGCTGACCCTGGTGGCCGCCATCGTTGCGGTGATCGTCGCTGCCGCAGCCGCCAACCGGGCCGGCAAAGGGGCCAAGGGGGAGCTGAAGGTTCATAACCTGACCGACAAGTTTCATGACTATGAAGAGAAGTTGGCCCACCGGCTGCTCAGTGACGATCAACTGAAAGCCCGGGAGAAGGCCCGCAAGGCCGAAGAGAAGGCCAAAGCGAAAGCGCAGAAGGGCCAGGAGCGGGAAGGGCGGCTGTTCCTTATCGATTTCAAGGCGGGCATAGACGCCGCCCAGGTGGCCCAGCTGCGGGAGGAGATCTCGGCGTTGCTGACCGTCGCAGAAGCCCGGGACGAAGTGCTGGTCCGGGTTGAGAGCGGTGGCGGTATGGTGCACGCCTACGGGCTGGCGGCCAGCCAGCTGGACCGCATTCGTCAGGCCGGTATCCCGCTGACCATCGCCGTGGATAAAGTGGCGGCAAGCGGGGGGTACATGATGGCGTGCGTCGCTGACAAGATCATCGCCGCGCCCTTTGCCATCGTGGGCTCCATTGGCGTCATTGCCCAAATCCCCAACTTCAATAAATTGCTGAAAAAGCACGACATCGACTTTGAGCAGCACACCGCCGGTGACTTTAAGCGCACCCTGACCATGTTCGGGGAAAACAATGACGCGGGTCGGGAGAAGTTTCGTGAAGAGCTGGAGCAGACCCACGAACTGTTTAAGCAGTTTGTGCAGCGTTACCGCCCGGATCTGGACCTGGCCAAAGTGGCGACCGGTGAACACTGGTTTGGTCTGCAGGCACTGGAACTGGGTCTGGTGGACGCCATTCAGACTTCCGACGATTTCCTGATGGCGCAGGACAAGGAGATTCTGCAACTGCAGTTCGAGGAGAAGAAGAACCTCGCCAAGCGCTTTGGTCGCGCCGCAGAAAGTGCGTTGGAGCGCGGTACGCTGAAGCTGGCGGAGTTGGCCCGACGTCCGGTTTGACGCGCCCGCCATTCATCAAAAGCCGGCTTATCTGCCGGCTTTTTTTGTTGTGAGTCCTAAACCACCTCCTATGGCGGTGGTGATCGTTGGTTCGGGGCTTTGCCTGAAGATGTCGGGACTGTCATTCGCATCGAAGGCTGGAAGTAAAAGCATTGCCAGCATCCGTTGCAAAAGCGCATCTGGGCAGTGCTGAACGGGAAGGAGTGGGAGCGAGGGGCTTTCGCCGCGCCGGAGGCATAGGGGAGTCAAGAGCGGGGTGCGCAGCCGGGCGAAGCCCTTCTGGCGGTCGCCGGGCCGTCCCGGCAAAGGCGTTTAAGGGTATTGGGAGCGTCACATGCCTGTGGCATCCCGGGAAAGCAAAAACCCCCTTAGAGGGAGTAATGTCAAAGCCACCTGCTATGCAGGTGGGTTTATCCGCTTGAGCCTTATCGGCGAAAGGCGGCGGCAACCGCCGCACAGGGCAGAGCGAGTCGCTTAGGCAGGACAAAAAAAAGGGCGAACCCATGGTTCGCCCTTTTTTGATTGGGTTTTACTGCCGAACGTGCGGCACGGCGTCCATATCCAGTTTGTCCTGGCCGGCCAGTGGATCCTCGTAGGTCTCGCGGGACAGCTCACCCTCAGAGGAGGCGACCACCACGGAGACGGCTGCGTCGCCGGTCACGTTGACGGCGGTACGCACCATATCGAGCAGACGGTCCACGCCGAGGATCAGGGCAATCCCTTCAACCGGCAGGTTCACCTGCTGCAATACCATGGCCAGCATGATGAGGCCCACGCCGGGCACACCGGCGGTGCCGATGGAGGCCAGGGTGGCGGTGAGGATCACCATCAGCATGTCGGACACACTCAGGTCGATGCCAAACACCTGGGCGATGAACACGGTTGCAACGCCCTGCATGATGGCGGTGCCGTCCATGTTGACGGTGGCGCCCAGCGGCAGGGTGAAAGAACTGACACGGTTGCTGACCCCAAGGCGGTAGTTGGCGTTCTCAATGGAGATCGGCAGGGTGGCGGCGGAACTTGCGGTGGAGAAGGCGAACAGCTGCACGCTGCGCATCTTCTTCATAAAGGTCATCGGGTTCAGGCCGCTCAGGGTACTGACCAGCAGCGGGTACACCACCGCGGCGTGCAATACCAGCACCGCCAGCACCAGCAGGAAGTACTTCACTACGGAGCCAAAGGTGTCCATGCCCAGGGTCAGGGTCAGTTTGGCGATCAGGCCGAAAACGCCGATCGGGGCGATGGCCATCACCAGGGTAACCAGCTTCATCATCACTTCATTCAGGTCGATGAAGAACTGGCGCAGACGCTCACCACGCTCACCGATGTGGGCGATGGAAAAACCGAACAGGATGGCAAACACGATGATCTGCAGCATGTTGCCTTCCACCATCGCGTTGATGGGGTTTTTCGGCACCAGGCCGATGATCACATCGGTCAGCGACGGGGCTTCTTTGGCAGAGAAGCTCATGTTGGCAGTCTGCATCGTGGCGTCACCGGGCTGCACCAGCAGCGCGGCGCCCAGGGCCAGGGAGATGGCCACGGCGGTGGTGAACAGATACAGCGCCAGGGTTTTGCCGCCCAGGCGACCCAGTCGGGAGGGATCGGACAGGGTAGCGGTACCGCACACCAGGGAGACAAACACCAGTGGCACCACCAGCATGCGCAGGGCAGAAACGAACAGCGCGCCCAGAACATTGAAAATCCCGTTAGTGAAGATGTCTTCAACGAAGGCGCTTCCGGGGAACAGCAGGCGCAGGGCCAGACCGATGCCAAGGCCGGCGATCATCGCCAGCAAAATCTTGGCCGTCAGCCCCATTTTCCCGGTTTGTTTAGCAGACATGTAACTTCCTTAACATATTTATCGTTTTTATCGTGGTGGTAAGACTAGCAGGAACCTTAGGGTGCGAAAAACCCCGAAAAGGTAGCAATTGAGGGGCAACTGTTAAGCGGTGGGGCCAAAAGAAAATAAATCGTGGCATTTGGGGCAAGTTAAATTAACCTAAGCGTTGCTTAAGGGAAAATTAAAGTTTGTCATTACTTTACAGGATGTTTGCGATGAGGCTAACTCACTTGCCACTTCTGTGTGCGGGCGTATTGGTGTTAATGACCGGGTGCAGCGGTGGCGGTTCATTAGAGGGGGGATCGGACCCCGGAGCGGGACCGATTGATCCGACCAACCCACCCGCCGATGCCGTTCACGCGTTAACGCTCTCCATGTGGTCCTGTCCGGACCCCAATGCCGGCTCACTCGCCGGTTGCACCCAAACCAACCAGTTCGACGCCCAGCGTCCGGCCGTATTGCAGGTGACTGCCCGCCGGGATGGTGAGAACGTGTCCGGTGAGCTGGTTGAGATCAGCAGCGACAAAGGGGCGCTTATCCCGTCTGACGGCCGGGTCCTCACCGGCACCGACGGTACCGCCCTGTTGCGGCTTCAGGCCAATGACGGAGAGGGAATCGTCACGGTTAAGGGCAGCTATGCGGATACCTCAGCCAGCCTGTTTGCCGAGATCAACGCCATTGACGTGGATCTGGCCCTGAGCAGCCCGCTGGGCGAGGGCCAATCCCTGGCCGACGGCTCAACCCTGGCGGTGACGGCGGCACTGATGGTGGCGGGCGAACCCTACGTGGAGCCGGTTCTGGTGAACTTCGCGTCCACCTGCAGCCGCAGCGGCAAAGCGGAGATCGACGCTCAGGTGATGGCCAGCGACGGCAAGGCGGTAGCCACCTATAAACCCGCAGGGTGCGATCAGCAGGATCTGATCACCGCCACCCTGACGCTGGGAACGGATGTGGCAACCGACACCCTCTCGGTTTCCCTGGCCACCACGCCGGTCGCCAGCATTGAGTACGTTTCTGCCTCGCCGGATTATCTGCAACTGGACGGCACCGGCGGCAACACCAGCTCGGTGGTCACCTTCCGGGTGCTGGATGAGTCCGGTCGTGCCAAGCAGGGGGTGGACGTCAGCTTTATTCTCGCCAGTGGGGCGGAAAAGGTGTCCATGAACACCGGGCTGGCCCGCAGCAACGGCGAGGGCTTTGTTTCCACTACCGTGCGCTCCGGCAACCTGCCCGGTTCGGTTCGGGTGCAGGCGGAGGTGGTCGACAGTGACCCTGTGATTGCCAGCGTTTCCAAAGAGTTGAGTGTGGGCACCGGCTTACCGGACAAGGACAGCTTCTCGCTGAGCTTCTCCGTTCACAACCCGGAGGCCTGGCACTATGACGGCGTCGAGGTGTCGGTCAACGTGCTGGCGGCGGACCACTTTAACAACCCGGTGCCGGATGGCACGGCGATCTCCTTCATTACTGAAGGGGGCGCCATCGGCTCCCGTTGCGTCATCAGCAATGGCGGCTGCAGCGTGAAGTGGATCTCCCAGGATTTCCGCCCCGAGAACGCCCGGGTCACCGTCATGGCGTTTGCCGAAGGGGAGGAGTCCTTCATCGACCAGAACGGTAACGGGCTGTTCGACAGTGGCGAATTCGATCCCCGCTTTGACGAGCACGAGGCCTATGTCGATGAGAACGAAGACGGTAACTTCGATGCGGTTGAGCAGTTGATCGACCGCAGCCAGAATGGCGCCTTTGATGACGCGGATGGCCAGTACAACGGCATCCTCTGTCAGGGCGCGGCGCTGGCCAACGGCCAGTGCAGCCAGGAACTGGTCGACGTCAACAGCGCCGGCGTGATCGTGATGTCCGGGGTCAGCCCTCTGGCTTACTTCTGTCATTTTGACGGCAATGACGACGACGGCGACGGGCTTAACTGGTACGACTGCTGGAACAACCAGAGCAACCTGCCCTGGGTGGCGGAGCGGCTCGCAGACCCCACCACGGCGGTGGCCTGCGTGGTAGACCAGGCCTATGACGGCACGCTCAACCCGGTGCCCTACGACAGCAGCATTCGCTTTACCGCAGACGAGCCGCTGAAAACCGCAGGGCGCAGCGCCTATGGCATGGGCAGCACCTCCCGGGCGATCTACCACGTCTCCAACGAGGATGAAGTGTTGCAGGATGACCGCAGTACCTGTGGCGTAGGGCGCTTCTCCGTGGGGGTGGATACCTCTGACGGCTATGGCGTACTGCGGGTGGAAGTGGAGACCCCGCAAGGGCTGATCACCTCTGACGCGGTGACCATTGAGTTCGCCCCCTGAGTCGGGGTTAAAGAAAAAGGGCGCCACCGGGCGCCCTTTTTGATGCCAGCGGTTCAGCGCTGGAACGGGTACAGATTGCCGAGCTGGAGCAGTTGGGTCAGTTCGTCCAGCGCCTGGTGGGATTCCACCACCAGTTGCGGGTCCCGCAGGTCGTCGGCGGTGAGGCGGTCGCGATAGTGCTTCTCAACCCAGGCGGTCAGCTCCGCGTACTTGCGGTCGCTCATCAGGGTCGCCGGATTGACCGCGGCCTTTTCCTGCCCGGACAGCGCCACCCGGAGGCGCAGACACGCCGGACCGCCACCGTTCTGCATGCTCTGCTTGACGTCAAAGTAGCGCACCTGGCGGATCGGCGTGTCCTGCTGCAGCAGGTCGTTGAGGTAGGCGAACACCGCGGGGTTTTCCTGACATTCAGTGGGGGCGATGATCGCCATTTCACCGTTGGGCAGGGTCAGGATCTGGGTATTGAAGAGGTAGCTCTTCACCGCATCCTCAAGGCCCACCTGCTCGGTGCGAACCTGAATAAAGTGCAGGGGACTGTCGCCGAATTTCGTGCGGATCTCCGCCAGCGCCCCGTCGGTGTCGAGAAACGCCTGCTCGTGGTAGAACAGCACGTTCTGGTTGCCCACGGCGATCACGTCATTGTGAAACACGCCCTGGTCGATCACGTCCGGATTCTGCTGGATGTAGACGGTGTTGTGGTCGCCGAGCCGGTGCAGGCGGGCCACCGCTTCGCTGGCCTCGCGGGTCTGGCGTGCCGGGTACCGCTTGGGCGCCGGTTTGCTGTTGTCGAAGCCGTAGCGGCCATAGACAAACAGCTGCAGGCCGGGGGCCCCGTAGTCACGGCAGAGGCGGGTGTGGTTGGCGGCGCCCTCGTCGCCGAACTGGTCGTGCTCCGGCAGGTGCTGGTGATGGGCGAAGTGGGCCTCATCGGCAAAGGTGGCTCTGAGGATGCGTCCGGTCACTTCCGGTTCAATGGAGCGGTGGAACTTGTTCACCAGATTGGCCGGGGTGAAGTGCACCTTGCCGTCGGCGCTGTCGGCGCTCGGGGAGACCGTGGCGGCGTTGGCGGTCCACATGCTCGAGGCGGAGTAGGCGGCCCGCAGAATGGCGGGGGCCTGACGATAGGCCTTGTCCAGCACCTGAGCGTCGCTGCCGTCGAAGCCGACGCGGCGCAGCACGTCCAGATCGGGACGCTGCTGGGGCGCCAGCACGCCCTGGGTCATGCCCATGTCGTGCAGGGCTTTCATCTTGGCCAGGCCCTGAAGCGCGGCGGCTTTGGGGTTGGAGGTGGCCGCCGCATTGTTCTGGGAGGCGACGTTGCCGAACGAGAGTCCCGCGTAGTTGTGCGTCGGGCCCACCAGGCCGTCAAAATTCGCTTCGAGATGATTCATGGTCCTTCCTTTGATGGGGGTGGCTGTTTGGGCTCGGGCGGGCGCCCGGGTACAGGCGGGGAAGAGGGTGCGCGTCCTACGCCACAGCTCGCGAAATTTTCAGCCAGTATACGTGCAACCGGCGATCGCTCAAGTTACGCAATTGGCGTGCCACAGCAACATATGAATAACTATTGCTTGCTTGTCATTGGCCGATGCATTACTACTTTTTGAAATTGCGTTTTTAGTCTCAAAAAATTTTTTAACTGGACAAAAAGCGTCTAAGTGCTTGGCATCCTTGGTCGCTGGGGTTGAATCTGCCGACTCATGCCACTATATATGGTGCCAATTCCCTTCCAACGCTAAAAAAGGTCTCACCCCGTAGCTATGGGCAAATCCCTGGTCATTGTGGAGTCGCCAGCCAAGGCGAAAACGATTAACAAGTATCTCGGCAAGGATTTCATCGTGAAATCCTCGGTCGGTCATATCCGTGACCTGCCCACTTCTGGTGGTCAGGCCGCTGAGAAGGCCCCTCCCGCGAAAACCGCCGCCGAGGTTCGGAAAATGGATCCTGAGGCAAAGGCGGCCTACAAGCGTGAGCGGGATTATCAGAGTCTGATCAGCCGGATGGGTGTCGACCCTGAACACGGCTGGAAAGCCAACTACCAGGTCCTGCCCGGTAAAGAGAAGGTGGTGAAAGAGCTGCAATCCCTGGCGGAAAAAGCTGACACCGTCTATCTCGCAACGGATTTGGATAGGGAAGGGGAAGCGATCGCCTGGCACCTCCAGGAGGTGATCGGCGGGGATCCGGAACGCTACCGACGGGTGGTGTTCAACGAGATCACCAAGTCGGCGATTCAGGAAGCCTTCTCTCACCCCCTCCATCTTAATAACGCCAAAGTAAACGCTCAGCAGGCCCGTCGATTCCTCGATCGGGTCGTTGGCTTTATGGTGTCTCCCCTGCTGTGGAAAAAGCTGGCGCGCGGTCTCTCCGCTGGTCGGGTGCAGTCCGTGGCGGTGCGACTGGTGGTGGAGCGTGAACGCGAAATTCGGGCCTTTGTGCCGGAAGAGTACTGGGATCTGCACGCCAACCTGACCAGCGCCTCCGGTGAAGCCCTGCGCATGCAGGTGGCCAGGCATCGTGGGGAAACCCTCAAGCTGGCGAACCAGAACGACGCCGACGGCGCGGTAGCGGCACTGAAAGGCGCGCGCTATACCGTCACCGGCCGGGAAGACAAGCCGAGCCAGAGCAAGCCTTCTGCGCCCTTTATCACCTCCACCCTGCAGCAGGCGGCAAGCACGCGCCTCGGCTTCGGGGTGAAGAAAACCATGACCCTGGCCCAGCGTCTCTACGAAGCGGGTTACATCACCTACATGCGTACCGACTCCACCAACCTCAGCAAAGAGGCGGTGGAGAGTGCCCGTGATTACATCGGCCAGGAGTACGGCAACCAGTATCTGCCGCAAAGCCCGAACCTCTACGGCGCCAAGCAGGGCGCCCAGGAAGCGCACGAAGCGATCCGTCCCTCCGACGTGACCGTCAAGGCGTCCACGCTGACCAGCATGGAACGTGACGCACAGCGCCTGTATGAGCTCATCTGGCGTCAGTTTGTGGCGTGCCAGATGGTGCCGGCCAAGTACGATTCCACCACGGTCACCGCGACCGCCGGAGAGTACGAGCTGAAGGCCAAGGGCCGCATCCTGGTGTTCGACGGCTGGACCCGTGTGCAGCCGCCGATGGGCCGCAAAGGGGACGAGGACACCACCCTGCCTGCGGTGCAGGTGGGCGATGCCCTCAACCTGAACGCGCTGGACCCCAAGCAGCACTTCACCAAGCCGGTGGCCCGTTTTAACGAAGCCTCCCTGGTGAAAGAGCTGGAGAAGCGTGGCATTGGCCGCCCCTCCACCTACGCCAGCATCATCTCCACCATTCAGGATCGGGGTTACGTGCGGGTGGAAAACCGCCGTTTCTTCGCCGAGAAGATGGGTGAGATCGTGACCGACCGGCTGGTAGAGAACTTCAGCGACCTGCTGAACTACGACTTTACCGCCGAGATGGAGCAGGACCTGGACAAGATCGCCCAGGGTGACCTGGAGTGGAAAGCGGTTCTGGACCACTTCTACGGTGACTTCACCAAGAAGCTGACCAAGGCGGAGATGGATCCGGAAGAGGGGGGCATGCGGGCAAACCAGATGGTGATGACCGACATCCCC